>JBEIOY010000222.1:0-1858 GCA_040377355.1 Burkholderiaceae bacterium
GCTTCAAACGCCATACCAGCGCTCATTGCACCATCACCAATCACTGCAACGGCCACGCGCTTTTCACCTTGTGCGCGAGCGCCCAGAGCCATACCAATGGCCGCAGAAATACTGGTTGAAGAGTGCGCAGTACCAAAAGTGTCGTATTCGCTTTCAGAGCGACGCGGGAAACCTGAGATGCCGCCATACTGCCTGAGGGTATCCATGCGCTCACGACGACCCGTCAAAATTTTATGCGGGTAGCTTTGATGACCCACATCCCAAATCAAGCGGTCATAGGGAGTTTGAAAGACGTAATGCAAGGCAACAGTTAATTCAACTGTGCCCAAATTAGACGATAGATGTCCGCCGGTCTTTGAAACAGAATCCAGCAAGAACTCACGCAACTCAGTCGCAAGCTTTGGTAATTGATCGCGATTTAATTCTCGTAAATCTTTTGGATCATCAATTGTTTTAAGTAAATCAGTCATAAATTATTTTAATTGCAGCCATCACACCGGCTATTAGCTTTCTCTATTCACCACTTTACTCGCAATAGCTCTTAACAAATCAGCATTGTCACCCCAAATGCTCAGACTATCGAGGGCTTCTTGATGCAATTTTCTTGTAAATTCCCTGGCGCCATCCAAGCCCATCAAAGAAACAAAGGTTGGTTTATTGGCTGCAGCATCTTTTCCAGCAGTTTTACCCAAAGTTTGACTGTCCGAGCTTGCATCCAAAACATCATCCACAACTTGAAATGCCAAACCCAAAGCACTGGCAAATTTATCCAATGATTTTTTTTCTTGCTCATTTAAATTAATTGCAATTGCCCCGATTTGCACAGCGGTTCTTAACAGTGCTCCCGTTTTTAAACGGTGCATCAGCTCGAGTTCATTTTGCGTTAAATGCTTTCCAACACTAGCCAAATCAATGGCTTGGCCACCAGCCATGCCAGCCATACCGCCAGCCATACTGAGGCTTGTGATCACTTGTACTTTTTGAGCGTCATTCAGTGCACTTTGGGCAATCAACTGAAACGCCATGGTTTGCAATGCATCGCCCACCAACAAAGCGCTGGCCTCGTCAAATGCTTTGTGGACGGTTGGTCTGCCACGACGCAAATCATCGTTATCCATGCACGGCAAATCATCATGAACTAATGAGTAGGTGTGAAACAACTCCACAGCTACTGCGCAAGCATCAATTCCGGCCACTTGATTTAACTCTTTATCCGAGAGACTTGCTGTTGCGTAGATCAGTAAAGGGCGAACTCTTTTGCCGCCCCCTGTAGCCGCATAGTGCATGGCAGCTTTCAGGCCTGATGTAGCCGATACTTGATCATCAAAATATTTCAGGATGGCCTGATCCACGCGCTCTGTTGAGCGCTGTAACCACAATGAAGTTGATTCATTCAGCTTCAAACTATTATTTAGCCCTTATCTCTTAACCCTAAACCATCTTCACTTGTTGCTCAACCTGCCCCAAAACATGTTGGCAATGTTTTAATAATTCAGCGCCACGCTTATAAGCAGTCAGGGTATCCTCAAGACTTAACTTGCCCGATTCCATGGTCGCAATCAAACCTTCGAGTTCAGCCACCGCGTCTTCATAACGAAGATCAGCACTCAAAGAAGTGGGGGAAGCGGAAGCAGCTTCATCGCCAGTCTTTTTAGGCATAAAAATTCCTTTTATTTGATAAAAAACAATTCACTGACTGATTTTAAGGCTTTAGGGACGGTTATAATCTTTTTCCCTATCCAATATCGACCCGTCGATGGTTGGATTGGTTATTCCGCTTAGCTTCGGCTGACTTTTTTCGGGGGTGGGAAGAATGACTAATCTAGCTAGCGCGCAGCATCTTGCGCAGTCCAAGCTA
>JBEIOY010000064.1:0-7464 GCA_040377355.1 Burkholderiaceae bacterium
CTCACCTTAACCGCTAAAGTGTCTCCAACCATTTCATTGACACTCATTCAGAATCTCTTTCAATATGCATATAAATTCACTACTTAGGTAATAACTTTTTTATTCATTTAGTTGGTTGCAATTACTGTGCCAAATTAAATTTAAATGTATATATAATTGATTTATATGAATATTTTTTATTAAAATAATTAAACACCGTTATTTTTATTACCTTTTTTAATCATTTAATTAATTTGTTAGAAATTATTATTCGTGTTTTAATGAATTTTTATGAATTGAAATATCATGGTTAAAGTTAAAAAAAGAAGTCCTTTAAAAGACGCTGGGCAAGATCTTGATACCGGGCTTTTAGCCGGTCACCTGCACTTCTCACCCGATGATGGTCACATCCAATTATTTGATCAACGCATGCTTCTCATGCATGCCTCTTCTTTTGCTGAATTGAGAAGAGAAATGGTTAGCTCATTAGGGAGTAACAAAGCAAAAGAGCTATTGATTAGATTGGGCTACCAACAAGGATTTGAGGATGGGGAAAGAATTAGAAAATTAGAAACCACCGACATGACCCAAACCCTTGCTCTGGGGGCAAGACTTCGAGAAATCGAAGGGTTTGTGCGAAACCATCCCGTTAAAACAATGACCTGCGATATCGAACGGGGTGAATTCTATGGAGACTTTCACTGGGTCTCATCTTGGGAGGCTCATGCACATTTAGAACATTTTGGTATTAGCGGCACACCGGCCTGCTGGATCATGAATGGCTATGCCGATGGTTTCAGCACAGCCGCCACAGGTATTCCCATTCACTGGCGAGAAACCGAATGTGTTGCTATGGGACACAAGCAATGCCGAGTGATTGGTAAACCTATTTCAGAGTGGAATGATGAAAATACCGAGGAAACCAGTTTTTTACAAATTGATACATTTGTTAGTAACCCCAGTGAACCGACTATTCACAATCAACAAGACGATGCATCTTTTGAGGGATTTGTTGGAGCCTCAGCAGGATTTAATGCGGTGGCCAATCTGGTCAGAAAAGTAGCCACCACTGACTCAACGGTTTTATTCTTTGGTGAGAGTGGTGTAGGCAAAGAATGTTTTGCAAAAGCACTTCACTCCATCAGTCCACGATCTTCACATCCACTCATCTCGATTAATTGTGCAGCTATTCCACCGGAACTTGTTGAAGCTGAGTTATTTGGGGTTGAAAAAGGTGCTTTTACTGGTGCAGACAAATCCAGGCCTGGTCGCTTTGAAAGAGCTCATGGCGGCACCCTGTTCTTAGATGAAATCACCAGTCTTTCATTGGCCGCGCAAAGCAAAATTTTACGCGCGATTCAAGAAAGAGAAATTGAACGTGTTGGCGGCACAGAAGTGATCAAAACAAATGTCCGAATCATTGCAGCCTCGAATAGAGATTTACGAACTGAAGTCGATGCTGGTAGATTTAGGCAAGACTTATTTTATCGATTGAATGTCTTTCCAATTGATATTCCACCACTGCGTCAAAGACGAGAAGACATTCCTTTGCTGGTTGCCTTATTTTTACAGAGGAGCATCTTAAGGGCCAATAAAAAAATCTTGGGTCTTAGTTCTAATGCTTATGCTGCACTCTGGGACTACGACTGGCCAGGCAACGTCAGGGAGCTCGAGAATATGATTGAACGGGGCGTGATTCTTGCTGAAGACAACAGTGTGATTGACATCCAACACTTATTCACATCAGGTGAAAAACTCAAAATTGACTCATTCAACTTAAGTGCCAGCGGCTCACTGGTCAAAAGTGAGTTAACTGATAACACCCTCAATGAAAAACAAGCCTTGGCAAACAGTCTTTTGGAAATGCTGCCATCTTTTGATCAAATTGAAACGCTTGTTTTTGAGCGTGCGATGCAGTTGAGTAATGGCAATATCTCAGCAGCAGCAAGACGCCTAAAAATGGGGCGCGCACAAGTTGAATATCGCCTTAAAAAACATCAATTAATTGATAGTGGAAAATAACTAATCAAATATACATTCCATTGATAAAAACAAAAAAGGCGCACAAGGCGCCTTTTTTATTGACACTGAAACTAAGCGTTTAGAAACAAACTCCAAATAGACCATCAAGACCTGGCGTTTGAAAACGCAAGCAATCTTTGTGGCCAATACCGTTCTCAGCCAATGATTTGTCGTAATCAGGTTGAAATGGCTTATTACCACTTAACCAAGTCACTTTGGACCAATCAATCTTGGCAAAGTCTGGATGTGCGCCATAAGACTGAGCTAACGGCCCTACAAACAAATCACTGAACTTCATTGTTGGTGGCAATGGAAAAGCAGCTGTGCCGTAAAACATCAAATGCTTATCCCAACCAACATACAACAACTGATTGCCATGGAATTTATCCATGGAATCCTTTGAGGCGAACTTATATTCTGAAAGTGCTGCTACTGCCATAAATCCCCCTTAGTTCTTAGTTGTTTGATCGCGCCACTTGGCGAAATTCTTTTGATCTTCAGATCCAACAAATGGGCCATTTTCACGACCCCAATCAAGACCATAGTAAGCGCCAACGTTTCTTACTGGGTCAAAACCTTCAACCGTTGGATTGGTTCCCTCTGGGAAACAATTGCCTTGGAAGATTTGATGTGGAGGAATCCAAGACTGAACAAACTTCTCTGGCTCATTGTCAAAAATCTTATGACAGAATGTTGAACAGAACTGGAACTTTTCGCCCATGTAAGTGCCTTCTTCGTAAGCCAATTGAGTCGGATCATCTGGCTCTGTGTAGAACACAGGAATCTGACAAACTTGGCATACACGTGGTAAACCGCTTGTGAAGAATGGCTTGCCTTCGTCTTCCAACTTTTGGAAATATTCAAAACGTGGGCGGTAGTATTTAGGGAAAGTATCAGGATACTTAGCATCCAACCAATCCAACTCTTCCTTGCTTGGAATCCATGTGTGGAAGTTAGTCAAGAAGTTAGCGCTGTTGAATGTCAACCAAGCTTGGTGAGTGATGTGCTCTTTTTCTTTACGCACTTGCTCTACACACTCTGGCACCTTGATACCGTAACGAGCCAAGTCGTTGAACAAGGCCATACCGTTACCTTCAAAATAGATCTCCCAAGCTTCTTTCCAGCTCATCACGCGCTTAGGCAACATGTAGTCTTGCATCATGCCAACAAGGGTTAAGAGACGTACACCTCTCCAGCACCACTTATCGATCCACGCCTGAACGATAGGCACGTTTTGTGGATCTTGCTCTAACATGAACTTGATCACTTCAAGACCTAAAGTCATGTGGCGTGATTCATCAGATTGAGCTGAGAATCCAAATGTCATCGCAGCCATGTCACCGTTGTATGCAGCACCTGATACAAATGGTACAAACAACAAGTTTGTTAATACATACTCAAATGAGAATGAGATTGCTGTGATGAACTCAAACGGACCTGCTGACAATGCATCTTCAAAGAATGACTTTGGTACTGAGTAGTACCACATGCGGTCAGCTTTGTGATGCCAGTCATCTAAACCGTTATAGAAACGGTTGTAGTTAGACATCGCATGGATTTGTGTTTGTGCGTGACGTAACTCATCAATTGATTGCATCTGGCAAGCCACTGATGCACCAACACCCTTGAATTCACGACCTAAACGAGCATAACCTTTATGTGCTTCATATTCTAAAGGTGTAATACCGTTTAACCATAATTTTAGTGCGTTCACATAGCGCGCATCGGTGACTGTTAAGTGACCATTGTTTTGAGCGAATGCGTCAATAATCGCATATAGTTTGCGCTCTTTTTCTGCTTGGTATTTCCAATAAGCATCCACTGTCAAACGGAATGGATCTTCCCATTTATCCCAGTCATGAATCTTGATACCTTCATAAGCTAGCTGTGGATAAATCTCTTCTTCTTTTTGGTAAGTTGCGTCCCAAGCTAGATCGCGCGTCATTAAATGGTAGCGCTCTTTTAATCCTAACTTCTTTTTAACGTTCATATCCATGATTTATATCTCCGTCTCTAAATATTAGAAATTCAATTCAATGCCAATTTTTTTGGCACGTTCTTGTAACGCAAAAGAAACATCCGCCAACGCAGCGTCTGCTTCTACACCTAAAGCAATTTTCGAAACTGGTACCAAAGCAGCCTTGGCTTTCTTAGCCCAAGCACTCGCCCACTCACTTAACATGGCTTTGTTCTCTGGTGATTCAGCAGCAGCAGCTTTAAGAACAGCATCCACCCATTTAGCTGTTTCAGCTTGCCAGTCAGCCATGAACACAGTCATCATGCCGATGGTTGGACCTGATTTAACGGCCCAAACACCATCCACTGCTTCTTTGTAGATCAATGGATAGAGCAAGCCATCTAAAGCAAAGTTCTGAGCCACAAATAATTCCATCACATCACGAGTGATGAGTGTTTCTTCCACGAATTGGCGCAGTGGCTGCCAATCAGCATCTTTTTCCCATGAAGCTTTTCCAGTTTTAAGATCATCCACATCACCCAAAGCCAAGCCTAGGCGTGTCAAATATTGCGCAATGCCTAAATGGTCAAAACTGGCATAAGTACAAGCTTGATTCAAGGCAGTACCGTAGGCATAGGCTGCCATGCAGTTGTTATTCATATTGGCACCCCAAGCCACATGGCGAAGAGGCATCAATGTTTTAAGAGCAATCGCTTTAACTTCAGCATTCAGTGAAGTTTCTAGACCACGCTCTTCAATAAAATCAAAACTTTTTTCAATTGCATCTTGCTGACGAGCACGTGCTTGAGTGTAAGCACCGTAGTAAAACTGACGCGGATCTTTTAATACATACCAGTCTTTTAAAACAATTTTCGTGCGACGCACATCATGGATCTCACGTTCTGGATCCCATGTTGGTCTGTAATGAAAGTTATCTGTTGGTTGAAGGTCATAGGTGGCCTCTTGGTAACGAGAAGCTACTTTGTCGCCAAAACGCTTTTCAAGATGCTTGAATGTGTTTCTTAGCGGTTTTAACGCAATGGTTTGTAAGTCAACTTGCATGTTCTTGCTCCATAAAAGTGAAGGCTTGCCCTAAAAATAATATCTTTCGCACAATAATAAAGCAATGATCATGCCAAATATGATGTAATTCAATCAATAAGGGCCTTCCAGGGCTATTATTCAGGGAAAACCACTAAGATTTGGGTGATACAAAAAGTTACAAATTTGTAAGCTGTGTAATGGTCTTTTTACAATTTTGTAACTTCAGTGACAATCCTGTAGACCCAACTTGATTAAAACTACTTATTTCTGATCTTCTTTTTCGAGTCGGTAGGCCACTTGTCGTCTTGTAACGCCCAGTAACTCAGCGGCCTTGGTGATATTTCCACCAGTTTTTTTAACGGCCGCCTCCATGAGCATTAACTCATAATTCTCTAATGAAATACCATCTTTAATCATTGCATCAATCAAATCATTGATCGAAGACTTGTTCTGTGGACCAGGCCCTCCCTTTGAACCAAGATCGGGTTCATCAGCAAGAAGATCGCCCACACCAGCAAATAAATGCTTTAACTCAATTTGCTCATCAGAAGCCGTTAATAAAACACCTCGCTCCATCATGTTTTCCAGCTCACGAATGTTTCCTGGCCAGCCATAAGCCATGAGCATGCTCATTGCTTTATCGCTAACGCCAGAAATTCTTTTGTTATGGAGGAGCGCATACTTTTTGATAAACGCTTCAAGCAATAATGGAATATCTGATTTTCTTTCACGCAAGGGGGGGATGTTGACTGGGTAGGCATTCAAACGATAGTACAAGTCAGCTCTAAATTTGCCATCTTTAACAGCCTGCTGCAAATTCACATTGGTCGCCGCGATCAATCGAACATTCACTTGACGCGTTTTAATATCACCCAATCGTTCCAACTCGCCACTCTCAAGAACGCGCAATAATTTTACTTGAGCAGCAGGTGTTAAATCCCCCACCTCATCTAAAAATAAAGTGCCGCCGTTAGCTCTTTCAAAACGTCCGGGCCTTGATTGTTGCGCGCCTGTAAAAGCTCCTTTTTCAACACCAAACAATTCAGATTCCAAAAGATCATTTGGAATTGCTGCGCAATTCAAAGCCACAAAAGGTTGTCCCGCACGATCACTGTAGTCATGAATCCAATGGGCAAAGACTTCTTTACCAACCCCAGTTTCCCCTAACAGCAAAACTGTGATCGGCTTCGAAGCGGCCGTAGAAGCCAAGTTGAGAGCGGCTTTGAATGGTTCAGACTCACCAATGATATTTGCAGGCAAGGCCTTCTTGCTCAAAGAGGCCCGCAAACTAACCACCTCTTCTTGCAAATCAATCAAACGACCAGCGATGTTTTCTGGTTTGTAATATTTTAAATAATCTTCAGAATCATCCCAGTGCTCCAGAAGGCGCGCCTCGATATAACAATGGTGGTCACCCTTGCAAACACACTTGGTTTCTTTAAAAATAATTGGACGCCCCACGCATGTGGACACGTAACCAGAGGCATAACCTACTTGGGTCCAACACTCTGCATCTGCGCCAATACCAAACTCTTCTAGATGGGTTTGAGCTTCCCAAGAATTTTCCCAAACAAACTCTCCAGCAAATTTTCCTTTGAGAATATCCATTTCTAACTTACGTTTTTCAACGCGGACCATGCCTTTAAATGTGTGCAATGTTGGTCCCAACATGATTCCTGCCTCTGGGGAATCATTACTAGGTAGACTCTTAGCTAACTCAGCATCGCGCACTCCTGATGCGTAGCCAAGTCGAACCAATAAACCTCTGGCACGCTCCAAACCCAATGATTGAATGATTTCATTTCGGAATGCACCCATGGCGGCCACGTGCATGAGCATCATGCGATTTTCTCCCAGCCAAATTTCACCTGTAGCAAATGAAAATTTGAGCTTGGATTGCAAATCTATGAGTTCTTGCTCACGAACTGTATTCAACCGTGTCCCCAGCTATCTAGCTTTATGTTTCTGTTATTTTCCCCTATTTTTACAAATTTGTAACAAGAAAAAACCCTTAAGGACTATTGCCCTTAAGGGTTGAATATTTCGGTTGGTCGCCCAACCTAAATTCACACAGAAACTAGATTAGTCACCACCGCGCATAAACTGAACTTGGAACTTAGCAGGCGGGCTTAACTTAGGATCAATCAAACCTTTGAATTGACCTGTTGTGCAACGCTTAGACTGCAAGTCAACCAATGAGAATGAGTCATCGATAGGAATACCAGATCCTTTATTAACAGGATGGTGGAAATCTGGATGGGCCTTACCAATGGTAAAGGTCTTCCAAATATCGCCCTTCTTATCGTAAATCACGCTGCGGTTAATTGTGTTTGTTTGGGCATCAATGTAAAGCAAACGCTTACCGATTGGGCTTGGATCAACTGGAGCGCCCTCAACTGTGTAAACTTTACGCAACTGCCATGTGATTTTTTGGAAACAACCACCTTGACCACCAAAGTCAA
>JBEIOY010000214.1:0-2036 GCA_040377355.1 Burkholderiaceae bacterium
CCTAGGCGTGGAAGACGGTAATGTTGACACGATGAAGGCGGAAATTAAAGCCAGTCTTGAGCAAGAAGTTGAAAAGCGTATCAAGGCGCGAGTGAAAGAGTCCGTATTTAATACGTTAATTGAGCAAGTTGAGATAGATGCACCTAAAGCAGTGATTGGCTCTGAAATTAACCGCATTATGCAAATGACTGCGCAAAATTTACAGCAACGTGGAATGGATCCGAAAGCCATCCAATTAGAGCCAGCGATGTTTGAGCAACAAGCAAAACGCAATGCAACGCTGCGCATGATTCTGGCTGAAGTGGTGAATGCAAATAACTTGCAAGCGACACCTGAGCAAATTCGCGCTATGGTTGAAACGTTTGCGCAGAGTTACGAAAAACCAGACGATTTAGTGAATTGGTACTACGCTGACGTAAAACGCTTGGATGAACCCGCAGCACTGGCGACAGAAGAGAATGTGGTGAATTGGGTACTCAAACAAGTGAAAGTATCCAACAAAAAAATTAAATTTGATGAATTAATGGCGAGTGCATAATGGTGAAAGGTATGAGCGGTCTGATGACAAACACAAGAGAAATCTATGAACCGCAAGGCTTGGGTTATATCCCAATGGTCATTGAGCAAAGTGGACGAGGCGAACGCTCATACGATATTTACTCTAGGTTGCTGAAAGAGCGGGTGATTTTTATGGTCGGGCCAGTCAATGACATGACCGCCAACCTGATTGTTGCGCAATTATTGTTTTTGGAAGCGGAAAATCCAGACAAAGACATTTCTCTTTACATCAATTCCCCAGGTGGTTCTGTGACCGCAGGTATGGCAATTTACGACACCATGCAGTTTATTAAACCGGATGTGAGCACTTTATGTATCGGTCAAGCAGCCAGTATGGGCGCATTGTTGCTGACGGCTGGCGCTAAGGGCAAGCGCTTCTGTTTACCAAATTCACGCGTGATGATTCACCAACCTTTAGGTGGTTTTCAAGGACAAGCGTCAGACATTGAGATTCATGCCAAAGAGATTTTGTATCTTAAAGACAAGTTAAACAAAATCATGGCTCATCACACTGGTAAATCGGTTGATGCAATTGCCAATGATACTGATCGTGATAATTTCATGAGTGCAGAAGAGTCAGTGAAATACGGATTGGTTGATAAAATGATTTCAGCACGCTCGGACGCGGCATAATCACAATTCATTTTTGTAGTTGAAATTAGGAAACACGCATGGCAACTAAAGCTGAAGGCGAAAAATTATTATATTGCTCATTTTGCGGCAAAAGTCAGCACGAAGTTAAAAAGCTGATTGCGGGGCCATCCGTATTCATATGCGACGAATGTGTTGATTTATGTAACGATATCATTCGTGAAGAAATTCAAAATTTAAACGATATCAAGGCTACAGATAAGTCGTTGCCGACACCGCAAGAGATTTGCGCTATCCTTGATCAGTATGTGATTGGTCAGGTACAGGCTAAGAAAAATTTATCTGTTGCGGTATATAACCATTACAAACGCCTTGGACATAATCATATTTCTGAAAACACAGCTAAAGATGATGTGGAAATTCAGAAAAGCAATATTCTTCTAATTGGACCTACTGGATCAGGTAAAACATTACTTGCGCAAACACTTGCGCGCTTATTAGACGTCCCGTTTGTGATGGCAGATGCCACTACCTTGACTGAAGCTGGTTATGTGGGTGAAGACGTTGAAAATATCATGCAAAAATTGCTACAGAAGTGTGATTACGACGTTGAAAAAGCGCAACGCGGTATTGTCTATATTGATGAGGTTGATAAGATTTCCCGTAAATCCGACAATCCTTCCATCACCCGAGATGTATCAGGCGAGGGCGTACAGCAGGCATTGTTGAAGTTGATTGAAGGTACAGTAGCTTCGGTTCCACCACAAGGTGGACGTAAGCATCCAAACCAAGAATTTGTGCAGCTTGATACCACTAACATCTTATTTATCTGCGGTGGTGCTTTTGACGGGCTTGAAAAAGTGATTCGTCATCGCTCCGAAAAAGGC
>JBEIOY010000131.1:0-4002 GCA_040377355.1 Burkholderiaceae bacterium
ATAGCCATAAACGTTCAGCGGCTTCTCAAACTGGCGATCTTCTTTGAATACATCAGAACCACCATATGTAGCAGCAGAAGAGGCATACAAAAAAGGGACGTGGTGCTCTGTGCAAATGTCTAATAAATCGATTGAATAACGATAGTTATTTGACATCATGTACTGGCCATCTGTTTCCATGGTATCTGAACAGGCGCCCTCATGAAAAACTGCAGTAGCTTTACCGAAGTGCCCTTTGGAAAAAGCTGCCAAGAATTCAGATTTATCTAAAAAATCAGCAATCTCTAAATCAGCTAAGTTGCGATATTTATCCGCTGGGTTTAATTCATCGACAGCAATGATATTTTTAATACCCCTGGCATTCAAACCCTGAATAATATTTGCGCCAATGAACCCTGCTGCGCCAGTCACAATGTATGTCATTGCAATTCCTCTATTGAAACAGTTGCCGTACCCAATTTACCCACCACAATACCTCCAGCCTTATTGGCCAAATTCATGGCTTTGCCTGGCGCCCAACCTGCAGCCAAGGCAACGGCCATGGTGGCAATGACTGTGTCACCAGCACCGGAGACATCGTAGACTTCTCTGGCTTGAGCCTTGACGTGCTCGACGCCCTTGGCAGTGAATAAACTCATGCCCTCCTCGGACCTGGTCAAAAGCAAGGCATCTAGCTTTAATGTTTCTCTTAATGCTTGTGCTTTTTTGGTTAAGTCTGCTTCATCTTTCCAACGCCCAACGACTTCACGAAGTTCGGCACGATTAGGAGTGATCACTGAAGCTGATTGATACTTGCTGTAATCATCGCCCTTAGGATCGACCAATACAAACTTACCAGCTGCTTTTGCAGCCGCAATCATTTGGGTGACATGGGTTAAGCCGCCCTTGCCATAGTCAGAGAAAACAACTGCATCAACATCATTTAACAAAGACTGGAATTGCTCTAATTTATTCAATAAAGCTTCATGGGTTGGGGCTTTTTCAAAATCCAAGCGAATCAATTGTTGTTGACGGGCAACCACCCTTAATTTCACAGTGGTTTTTAAGTTTGGGTCGCGCTGTAAATAACTTTTAACGCCTTGCTCTTGTAATAAGCGTTCAACCACTTTGCCAGGCTCATCATCGCCAACAACACCCAAAATTGAAATTTGTGCACCCACACTCGCAGCATTTCTGGCAACGTTAGCAGCACCGCCCAAGCGCTCATCTTCTTTGCTCACCAAAACAACTGGTACTGGAGCTTCCGGAGAAATTCTTTCGGTATCACCAAACCAATAACGATCCAACATGACATCGCCCACAATCAATAAGCGAGCTTTTTTAAATGCTTGAATATCGGATGATGAAAGTTGAATGTCCATGGCGATTAATTTTCTTTTAAATGTTTTGGATGTTTTGAGTTTTTTATATGTTTTGAATGTTTCAACTATTAATATTGAATCAATATAGCAGGCTTACATGGATGGGCCAGAAGGAGCAGATCCTTCACCACGCCTTGGAGAATAGGCTTCCCAATGATTGCAACCTGGACACTGCCAATAAAAACGTTTGGCTCTAAATCCACAATTACCACAGGTATAACGAGCCAGTGTGTTGGTTCTTTGCTTCAATAAATCAAAGGATGCTTTGAATTCTTGAGCTGCCTTGTTGTCCTGAGCCGCCTCAGCCATGGTCAGACGAGCCTGAGCTCTTAGAGCCATAGCGCTTAAGCTAGGCGTGTGACGCATCACTTCTGTCATCAATGTTTCAGCCTGAGATACTCCGCGCAAAGCCATCACATGCTTAAAAGTGATGTCCAGGAGCTCTCCGCCAGCTTGTGTCTCCAATGCATCAACAAGCACTTGAAGACCCTCTTCCACTTTACCAAGCACCTGGTGCACGCTGATCCAACGATTAGCCATTAAGTGTAAGTAGGCTGGGTGGTTTTTCGCAATCAGCAACCAAATCTCAACAGCTTGAGTGAGTTGGTTCTGCGCAACCAAACAATCGCCTTGCAAAATGATGGCTCGCGGATGATTGGGAGAACTTTGCATCGCCAATTCAACGTGCTTTGTAGCAGCAGAAAGATCTTTACGGCGCACTGCCTCATCTGCTAACTCACAATGAAAGTGAGCAATTTCTTTTTCACGCCCCTTGTTTTGTAACGCCTCTAGCTCTTGAGATGCCACGATGGCTTTGGCCCAGTCTTTTTCAACTTGGTACATCTCAAGAAGACTTTCTTTAGCAGGAATACCAAATTTGCTTTGGGGGCTGACCTGATTCAAAGAGGTCTCTGCGCGATCCAATAAGCCAGCTCTTAGAAAGTCACGGCCTAATTCATAAGCAGCATGATCACGGTGCCTTGATGGCAAGTCATCTCTATTTGCTAGGTGCTGATGCACGCGAATGGCGCGCTCAGTTTCACCGCGTCTTCTAAACAAACTTCCCAGTGCAAAATGTAACTCAGTGGTTTCAGGGTCTAACTGGGCAATTTGAACAAGGGCATCAATGGCTTTATCCGGCTCTTCATTGAGCAAGAGATTCAGGCCTTTGAAGGTTGATTTTTGCTGAGCCAAGCGCTCAATTTCATTTTCACGCTTTTCTAAACGCATGTCCCAGCGCGCCCCAACCCAACCCAAAGCAAAAACAATTGGGAGAGCGAATAACCACCAGGTTTCTATCTGCAACACGATTTATCTACGATCTTGTTGTAAACGGCGAATCGTCAAACCGCTGAGCAAGGTCAGCAAGATGCCCGCTATGAATGCGATAAATAAGACAAGTATCAATGGAACGTCCCAATTGATGCCTGGAATGAGGTGAAAGTTAATTTGATGCGTATTGCCAAGTGCCAGCAATACTAAAAATATGAAAATAAGGATTCTGCCAATGATCCGCAATGCTCTGAATGCGGCATTCAGAAAAGCGGTCATTCTTTAGAGTCGTCTTTCTTAGGGAAATCAACCCTCTCACGCAACTCTTTGCCTGGCTTAAAGTGTGGCACATGCTTAGCAGGAACCATCACAGCTTCACCAGATTTAGGATTGCGTCCCTGACGTGGTGGACGGTGGTGCATCACAAAGCTGCCAAAGCCACGTAACTCGATTCGTTTGCCTTCAGCCAATGCCTGAGACATGGTATCGAGCAAGGTCTTAACGGCCAGCTCTACATCCCGCGGCAATAGCTGTGGGAATGCCTGAGCTAATCGCTCTACCAATTCTGATCGGGTGATTGTCGATGAATCACTGCGTTCTAAATCGTCCATAACTCAACAATATTCTTTTTTATTAGTTTTGAGAATCCCCACCCTAAAAAAAGAGCGAGGATTTCCCGATACATTACACCAAAGTAGCTTTATTAGTTACCTTGATTGTCCATCTTAGCTTTTAGCAATGCACCAAGATTCGTGGTGCCTGCGCTAGCTTCGTTCTGCAACTTACTTATGGTCTGTTGCTGATCGGCGCTATCTTTGGCCTTGATAGATAAATTGATACTGCGTGACTTGCGGTCAACATTGATGATCATTGCATTCACAGCGTCACCCTCTTTTAGCAAGTTACGGGCATCTTCAACGCGATCTGTTGAAATCTCAGAAGCGCGCAAATAGCCCTCAACTTCATCTGCCAACAAAATCACAGCGCCCTTAGCATCAACACTCTTCACGGTACCGTCGACGATGCTGCCCTTGTCGCTAGCTGATGTGTAGTTATTGAATGGGTCACCAGACATCTGCTTGATGCCCAATGAGATGCGCTCTTTTTCAACGTCGATAGCCAAAACAACTGTCTCAACTTCGTCACCTTTTTTGTACTTGCGAACAGCTTCTTCGCCAGTCTCTTGCCATGACAAATCTGATAAGTGAACAAGGCCATCGATACCGCCTGGCAAGCCAATGAACACACCAAAGTCAGTAATTGATTTGATCGCGCCAGTTAACTTCTCACCTTTTTGATGTGCGCGAGCAAATTCGTCCCATGGATTTGGCTTGCATTGCTTCATACCCAAGCTGATACGGCGCTTGTC
>JBEIOY010000100.1:0-5370 GCA_040377355.1 Burkholderiaceae bacterium
AAAGCCACAACAGTTGAAGAAGTGAATGAACTCATCAAAAAGGCCAGCGAAAGCGGTCCATTGAAAGGCATCTTGGGTTACAACACCTTGCCTTTGGTTTCAATTGATTTCAATCATGACCCACGCCCAAGTATCTTTGATAGCACGCAAACGCGTGTGTCCAAAGATGGCAAGCTCGTCAAAATCCTTTCTTGGTATGACAACGAATGGGGTTATAGCTGCCAGATGTTGAATGCCACCAAGGCATTGATGGCTGCGAAGTAATTTCTAAGTACCCGAATCAAAAAAGGCCTCATTTCAATGAGGCCTTTTTCTTTTGTTTGATTTATTGTGTAAAATATACGCATATTTAATGCGCATAATAAATGTGTATGAAAGGGTGTTATGGCGATAGTCAAAGATACGTCAACTAAATACATCGTTGATCAAACAAACATTACAAAGAAAGCAACTAACTTGACCTTAAGTATTGATGTTATTGAAGATGCAAAATTATTGGGGATCAATATTTCCAAGGCTTGTGATGAGTTTTTGCGGGGTTTAATTCGAGACGAAAAAACCCGTAAATGGCAGCAAGAACATGCGGATTATGTTGCAAGATCTAATCAGATTGTGGAGGAGCGTGGCTTACCCCTTGATGAATGGAGGAGTTTCTGATGGCAAGGTTTGATGTGTATCGAAATCAGGGTAAAAGTAAGCAATTTGTTCCTTATTTGGTGGATGTTCAAAGTGAACTGCTGAGTCACCTCAATACAAGGATGGTGATACCCATGTATCACTTGGATCAATTTTTAGGGGTCAATATTCCCAAAGATCTATCCCCTATCTTTAAAATTGAGAATCATGAGTGCGTCTTACAAACTCCTGAAATGGGTAGTATTTTGTTGAGCGCTTTAAAACATCGCGTCGATAACTTAGCAAAAAAGCAACATGTCGTCACTGGAGCTATGGACATGCTTTTTCAAGGTTTCTAAGGCAACATGAGCGAGATTAAGTAGCTGATTGCCATTATCAAAGTCATTAATTAGGGAATTCTGGAATTTTCACACTCATAATGAGTCAGAACCCTTTAGACTGTATGGGTTTGACCGCTAATTGAAACAAAGCCCTCATCCTTGAATAATTTAAGGATGAGGGCTTCTCAAAGCGGTAAAATCAATTTTCTACAAGACACGGCTTACTATGCAAATGCACTCAAACATCAGAACTTCACCAAGCGTTACTTTTACCCTAGGGAAGCGGGTCTTACTGGCTTGCGCCTTAGTGAGTTTGACGGCATGTCAAAATTTGACTAATTTGTCTGAGGACTCCAAAAGCAAATTGGGAAAAGTTTTGAAACCGTATCGTCCTGACATGGTTCAAGGTAACTTTATTTCTAAAGAGCAATTGGAAAAAGTCAAACTTGGCATGGACCGAGAAGAAGTCAAAGTTGTTTTGGGTACACCATTGATCACCAGTGTGATGCATCCTAACCGTTGGGATTACGTTTTTGCGTTTAAACGAGGCGACACTCAGTTGGTGGAGCAGCGTCAAGTGACTTTAATTTTCGAAAAAGAGTTATTGAAAAAAATAAATGCTGATGATTTGCCGACTGAATATGAATTAATTGCTGAGATTGATGGTATTAAATCCTCGCGCAGACCACAGCGCAAAGCTGTAGCCCAAGAATTGGAAAGTCACCATCCTGCGGCAACAGTTGAAACCATACCAAATCCAACACAAGGCATTGGTGTGCCACGTGGTGATACCAGAAATTAATCAGAATTAGAGAATAATCAACCCATACAAAATCGCTAATAAGAACAAATAGAGATAAAAAATGACAACTTTGAAATTTGCCATCGCAGGTGCTTCTGGGCGTATGGGGCGCATGTTGATTGAAACAGTTTTGAATACACCTGATGCTCAATTGGTGGGGGCTTTAGATATTCCGGGAAGCCCTCATTTAAACCAAGACCCCGTGGCTTTTTTAGGAAAAACTTCAGGAATAAAAATCACTGCAGATATCAAAGAGGGTTTAAAAGACGCTGATTTTTTAATTGATTTCACAAGACCCGAAGGCACCTTGGCTCATCTTGAAGCGGCTCAAACAATGGGCGTGAAGATGATCATCGGTACCACTGGCTTTAATGATGTGCAAAAAGCAACACTTAAAAAAGCCAGTGAAAAAATTGCCATCGTTTTCGCTCCAAACATGAGTGTGGGCGTTAATGCCACATTTAAATTGTTAGAAGTGGCAGCCAAGATTCTGAACTCAGGTTATGACATAGAGATTGTGGAAGCTCATCACAAACATAAAGTGGATGCCCCATCAGGCACGGCGATTGGTATGGGTGAAGTGATCGCCAAGGCTTTGGGTAAAGAGCTGAAAGATTGTGCTGTTTACGCCAGAGAAGGTCACACGGGTGAACGTGAAGAGGGCACGATTGGTTTTGCCACCATCCGTGGCGGTGATATTGTGGGTGATCACACGGTCATGTTCTGTGGTGATGGTGAGCGCATTGAAGTCACGCATAAATCTTCCACCAGAATGTCTTACGCACAAGGTTCTGTGCGAGCAGGACGTTTTTTAGCCAATCAATCCAAGGGTCTTTTTGACATGCAAGATGTCTTGGGGCTTAAACAAATCAAAATTTAATTGATTGCTATAGAAATGGATTTAATTTTTCATTCAATCCATTTTTTCAGCAGCTTGTAACAGTCATTAGTAATTTAGGCAATCATCATTCTTAAGAAAAATACAAGGGTCTTGTTTTGAGTTCAGAAGTAACAGCAGTGAGCAAAGATTACGATCACCGTGCTATTGAGGCTGCGGCCAACGCACAATGGAAATCTGGTGATGTTTATCGCGTGAATGAGCAGGCCAAAGATAAAAACGACCAACCCAAGAAAAAATATTACGCTTGTTCGATGTTGCCTTACCCATCTGGAAAATTGCACATGGGGCATGTGCGCAACTACACCATCAATGATGTGCTGACTCGGCAGTTGCGCATGCAAGGTTATAACGTGTTGATGCCGATGGGTTGGGATGCCTTTGGTATGCCAGCTGAAAATGCCGCACTCAATAACAATGTGCCACCGGCTGCTTGGACCTACGACAACATTGCTTATATGAAAAAACAGATGGATGCGATGGGTTTGGCGATTGATTGGTCCAGAGAAATTGCCACTTGTCAGCCTGATTACTATCGCTGGAATCAATGGCTCTTTTTGAAGATGTTGGAAAAAGGTGTTGCGTATCGCAAGACTCAGGTAGTTAACTGGGATCCGATTGATCAAACAGTCTTGGCCAACGAACAAGTGATTGATGGTCGTGGTTGGCGTTCAGGTGCTTTGGTTGAAAAAAGAGAAATACCTGGCTACTACTTGAATATCACAGCTTATGCTGAAGAGTTGTTGACTGGCTTGGAAGGCTTAGGTTGGCCTGAGCGCGTGAAATTGATGCAGCAAAACTGGATTGGTAAGAGTTTTGGCGTGCGTTTTGCGTTCAACCATCAAATCAAAGATGACGCTGGTCAATTGATTCAAGATGGAAAAATGTTTGTCTTCACCACCCGTGCTGATACGGTGATGGGTGTGACTTTCTGTGCAGTGGCCGCGGAGCATCCTTTGGCCTTGCATGCTGCCAAAACTAACCCCGCGCTGTCTGCCTTCATTGAGAAATGCAAACAAGGCAGCGTGATTGAAGCGGATTTAGCGACTCAAGAAAAAGAGGGCATGCCCACTGGCTTGAAAGTCACTCATCCTTTAACTGGCGAAGAGGTTGATGTTTGGGTGGGTAATTATGTTTTGATGAGCTATGGCGATGGTGCCGTGATGGGTGTGCCTGCTCATGATGAGCGTGATTTTGCATTCGCCTTAAAGTACAAGATTGCCATCAAACCAGTCATGGCCATCGATGGTCACACATTTGATGCCAGCGCTTGGCAAGATTGGTATGCCGATAAAGAAACTGTTAAGGCTGTTAACAGTGGCAAATATGATGGCTTGAATCACTCCAATGCAGTGCACGCAGTGGCCAAAGATTTGGCAGCCTTGAATTTGGGGGAATTGAAAACCACGTATCGCTTGCGCGATTGGGGTATTTCTCGTCAACGCTATTGGGGCACGCCAATTCCAATCATTCATTGTGAATCATGCGGTGAAGTGCCTGTGCCTGAAAAAGATTTACCTGTGGTTTTGCCTGAGGATTGTGTTCCAGATGGATCAGGTAATCCGCTCAATAAGCGTGAAGACTTTTTAAAGTGCACTTGTCCTAAGTGCGGCAAGCCGGCGCGTCGTGAAACCGACACCATGGATACGTTTGTTGATTCAAGTTGGTATTTCATGCGCTATACATCACCGGGCGCGAATGCCATGGTGGATGAGCGCAATGATTACTGGATGCCAATGGATCAGTACATTGGCGGTATTGAACACGCGATCCTTCATTTGCTTTATGCGCGCTTCTGGACCAAAGTAATGCGTGATTTAGGTTTGGTGAAGTTTGATGAGCCATTCAGTAATTTGCTCACGCAAGGCATGGTCTTGAATGACACCTATTACATTGATGAGCCGAATGGTCGTAAAACTTGGGTCAATCCAGATGATGTGCTGGTTGAAACAGATGACAAAGGTCGTCCAATATCGGCCAAACATAAAACTTCTGGCAATGCGGTGAATATTGGTGGCGTCGAGAAGATGGCCAAGAGTAAAAATAACGGCATTGATCCTCAGTCACTGATTGATCAATATGGTGCAGATACTGCCCGCTTGTTCACGATGTTTGCCGCTCCTCCTGAGCAGCAATTGGAATGGTCAAGTTCTGGCGTTGAGGGAGCTTCGCGCTTCTTGCGTCGTTTATGGTCGTATGGCGCTGCTCATGCAGCAACCGTTCAGCAGGCTAGCGACAAACTTTCTGCAAACTTGACTGAAGCTGATCAAGCTTTGCGTCTTGAAATCCACAGTGTTCTCAAGCAAGCGAATTTTGACTACCAGCGCAAGCAGTACAACACGGTGGTATCGGCCACCATGAAAATGCTAAATGCTTTGGAGCAAGCAAAGACGGTCAGCCCTGAAGTGCGTCGCGAGACTTTAGGCATTTTGTTGAGAGTTTTATACCCGGTTGTGCCGCACATCACTTTCACACTTTGGAATGCTGCTGGGTATGCTCAGCAGTGGGGTGATTTATTGGATGCTCCATGGCCAGAGATTGATGAATCTGCCTTGGTGCAAAATGAAATCACTTTGATGATTCAAGTCAATGGCAAGTTAAGAGGTCAAGTCTTGGTGCCAACTGATGCTGATAAGGCGAGTATTGAAGCAATGGCTTTGGCCAGTGAAGCGGCCATCAAGGCGATGGATGGTGCACCTGCTAAAAAGGTCATC
>JBEIOY010000003.1:0-30815 GCA_040377355.1 Burkholderiaceae bacterium
CACATGAATGTGCCTGTTTCAATACGATCTGGAATGATGCTGTGCTCAGCACCGTGCAAAGCTTTAACTCCCTGGATGATCAAACGATCAGTGCCAAGGCCCTTGATGTTGGCGCCCATCTTGATCAGCAATTCTGCCAAATCAGTCACCTCTGGCTCACGGGCAGCATTTTCTAAAACAGTTTCACCTTCAGCCAACACTGCAGCCATCATCAAGTTTTCTGTGCCAGTGACAGTGATCATGTCAGTCAAAATTTTTGCGCCCACCAAGGCATTTGGATTTTTACCAAACTTTGCTTCAATGTAACCATGCTCGATATGAATATCAGCGCCCATGGCTTTTAAGCCTTTGATGTGCTGATCCACGGGGCGTGCGCCAATCGCACAACCGCCCGGCAAAGATACTTTGGCACGACCAAAACGCGCTAACAATGGCCCTAACACCAAGATGGATGCGCGCATGGTTTTCACCAAGTCATACGACGCTTCTGGTGTATGAATATCAGAGCCATCCAAAACAACCACGGAACGATCATCCGGATTAGGAAATGTGACCTTCAAGCCCATCTGCGCCAAAATTTTTAGAATCGTGCGCACATCCTGAAGATCTGGAAGATTTCTTAAAGTGATCGGCTCAGCACTTAAAAGACCTGCGCACAAAATTGGCAGGGCTGCGTTTTTAGCACCCGTGATGGTGATCTCACCTTTTAAAGGAATGCCACCTTGTATTGATAACTTATCCACGTCTTATAACCTTTTAATTATTTTCCAGCCGCATGCTCTTCTGGCGTCAATGCCTTGAATGATAGGGCATGAATTTCAGATTTCATTCGATCGCCCAAAGCAGCATAGACTTTTTGATGACGTTGGACCAAACGCAAACCTTCGAAGTCAACGCTCACAATCGTAGCAAAAAAATGTTGGCCATCTCCCTCAACCTCGAGATGAAGGCAATTAATTCCATTAGCAATATAACTTTTAACTTCTTCAGGCGTTGGCAACATAGGAGTATCTCTTCTAAAAAACGACCATCAATGTCTTAATTTGTAACCGGTTGATAAAAGTCTGAGGGTTAAGGCAGCCACGACCAAGAAGAAAACACTGATGACCACCAAACTGAACCATGGTGACACATCAGAAATGCCAAAAAACCCATACCTAAAACCATCAATCATGTAGAAGAATGGGTTGAAATGAGAAATGGTTTGCCAAATGGGCGGCAAGCTGTGAATCGAATAAAAAACACCCGATAACATCGTGGCCGGCATGATGAAAAAATTCTGAAAGGCTGCCAACTGATCAAACTTTTCAGCCCAAATGCCTGCGATCAAACCCAAGGCTGCCAACAATGCTGCGCTCAGCAATCCAAATACCAGAATCCACAAAGGTTGATAAAAGCTGATATCAGTGAACCAGCATGTTGCTAAAAATACACCAGCTCCCACCACCACACCCCGAACCATGGCTGCTAAGACATAAGCGGAGAAGAATTCAAAATGTGACAGAGGCGCCAACAAAACAAAAATCAAATTACCCGTGATTTTTGACTGAATTAAAGATGAAGAAGTGTTGGCAAAAGAATTTTGCAACAAACTCATCATCACCAAGCCAGGAATCAGAAATGCGGTGTATCCAATCGCGTCATAAACCTTGACGTGATCTTCTAGCACATGGCCAAAGATCATCAAATACAAGATGGCTGTTAAAACTGGTGCGGCCACCGTCTGAAAACTCACACGCCAAAATCTTTTGACTTCTTTGTAGAAGAGCGCGTAAAAACCACTGCTTGATTTAAAGGTATTTAAATTCGACTGATTCAAGAGGCGCCCTCCTCTTGCATGATTTGCATGAAGACATCTTCCAAATCACCATCCTTAGCATTTGGATTTTTTACTCGTGCCAATAAATTTGCGGTGGTATCTAACGCCACAACTTGGCCTTTTTTAAGCATTGCGATGCGATTGCATAGTTGCTCTGCTTCTTCAAGGTAATGAGTGGTCAACACAATCGTGTGGCCCTCTTGGTTCAAGCGGCTAATAAATTTCCAAAGAGATTGGCGTAACTCAACATCAACGCCTGCCGTTGGCTCATCCAAAACAATCACCGGTGGGCGATGAACCAAGGCTTGAGCCACTAAGACACGTCGCTTCATGCCGCCAGATAGAGCGCGCATATTTTTATCAGCTTTGTCGGTGAGACCCAGGTGATGCATGATTTCATCGATCCATGCATCATTATTCTTAATACCAAAATAACCTGACTGAAATTCCAGAGTCTCGCGAACATTAAAAAAGGGGTCAAAAACCAGTTCCTGAGGAACTACACCCAATAAACGTCTGGCCGCTCGGAAGTCTGATTGAACATCGTGCCCCATGACTTTGACATGACCATGGTTTGGTTTACATAAGCCTGCCAAGATTGAAATGAGTGTTGTTTTACCGGCCCCATTAGGCCCTAACAATCCAAAAAACTCACCCTCTTCAATACTTAAATTAATGTCATCAAGCGCTAGTAAAGTGTCGTAGTTTTTACTGAGATTTTTAAATTCAATTGCACTCATGCCAATACAACATCTGATAAACCATAAACCGTTGCTAAGCTCGCTAGTTTTTCAGGTATGGCGTCCAATTGAACATTGACTGACTGCATTTGAGCTTGACGCTTGATCGATAAAATCACACTCAAGGCACTAGAGTCAAAAGACTGCAAGTCCTTACAATCAATCACCATCAAACTTCCCTGCGCCAAAGTCTTCATCATGCCAAGACCAGTGGCTAACACGCTCTCAACATTGGCATGATCAATCTTCGATGGAAATTTAAAACTGTTACTTATCATTATTTAGCATTGGCCAAAGAATTATTTCTTTGTTGCAAAAACTGTATCAAACCGTCAATACCACCCTTGCTAACTTGATCATTGAACTGATTACGATATGACTCAACCAGCCAAGCGCCCAATATGTTGATGTCATACACACGCCAAGCATTACCTGTTTTCTCTAGACGATAGTCCAACTGAATAGGCTCACCCTTACCAACAACCACCGTTCTAACAATCACATCAGTGTCATCTGCTGAAGCTCTGAATGGCTTATATTGAATCTTTTGATCCTTAACTTGTGCCAGAGCACCGCCATAAATACGTATCAACAATGTTTTAAATTCTTGTGTGATCAAGGCTTGTTGTGCAGGCGTTGCTTTTGACCAATTTCTGCCCATGGATAAACGGGTGGTTTTTTGAAAATCACTGTAAGGTAATATTTTTTGATCCACCAAGGCATTGACTTTTCTCAAGTCACCACTTTGAATAGCTTTGTCAGATTTGATGGTGTTCATCACATCTTCAACCACAAACTTAACCAGGCCATCAGGGGTGCTCATATTGGCATTGGCTGTGGTTTGCTGCGTTTGAGCAAAAGAAGCTGTTGCAGTGATCAAGCTCCATGCGATTGTTGCAAATGTTTTATTCAGAATAGAGTGCATGATTGGTCAAGGTGCCTTAATTAACAGGATGAATCAGATACCTGAATTGTATAGATAATGTGAAGCAATTTCAGAAGCTCAATCTTCCTCTTTCACGGGAGGGGGATTGCCGTCATAAACTTGATTGCGGCGGCGCTGCAAATAACCATCTCGCACAAAACTGTACTTATCAAATGCGGCGTCTTCTAACAACTGTCCGGCATCCAATAAATCAGCCCGGCGATTAATCACCCTGAGCGCGTTCACAGCAATTTTTTCATCACTATTGAGCTTATTGGTGTTGATCATGAAATCAGTTTCAACATCAACCACAAAACCAACGGTATCTCTCACATTGCTTGCACCAAAGAATGGCAATACAACATACGGGCCATCAGAAAAACCCCAAACACCGAGGGTCTGTCCAAAGTCTTCTCTGTTCTTATCTAAACCTATATCGGTTGCGACATCGAATAAACCCAAAACACCAATCGTTGAGTTAACTAAAAATCGACCAATGTCATTGGCGGCCTCTATGGGCTTGCCTTGTAATAAATTATTGGCTGCGATCAACACATCATTGATGTTGCTAAAAAAATTCGTCACGCCTGTGCGTGCAAATTCAGGTAAAACAAATTTATAGGCTTGTGCAATCGGCTTAATCACATAATCATCAGCCGCTTCATTAAATGAAAAAACCGCACGATTCATGGGTTCAAACGGATCAATCTTGGCCACACGTTCATTTTGCTGAGTGGTGGCACAACCCGTCATCATGATCAGACTGAACATCAAGAGTTTTTTTATGATTGTTTTATTGATCAAATTCAACATCATGATTCGCTGTTCTGCTTTCTTTTATTAGAGTGCGTTCTATTTTTTATCTGACGGTGCACCATCAGAGGCTTTGTTATACAAAAATTGACTGATCAAGTTTTCCAAAACGATGGCTGATTGTGTTTGAGCCAACTTACTGCCGCCCACGATCATCGCTTCGTCACCACCTGCCTCAAGACCAATGTACTGCTCACCCAACAAACCAGAAGTCAAAATCTTGGCAGAGCTATCTTTAGGAAATTTATACCGCTCTTCTAAGTTCATGAAGACCGTGGCTTGATAACTTTGGTCATCAAAACGAATTTCTGAAACACGACCAACCACCACGCCCGCGCTCTTGACAGGAGCGCGCGGCTTTAGGCCGCCGATGTTGTCGAATTTGGCACTGACCTGATACGTTGGCTCAAAGGTAAAGGCGCTCATGTTGCCGGCTTTCAAAGCCAAAAATAGCAAAGCCAAGAGGCCAAGCGCCACAAATAAACCGACCCAGATATCTAATGATTGTTTTTTCATATTATTTACAGATTTTATAAGACTTTATCAGCTTGAGAACATCACTGCAGTTAAAAGGAAATCCAGGGCCAATACCGCTAAAGAAGCAATCACCACCGTGCGGGTGGTTGCCCTTGCAACACCCTCTGGTGTTGGCTTTGCTTCGTGGCCCTGATACAAAGCAATAAAAGTAACAGCAACACCGAACACCATGCTCTTGATCACGCCATTACCGATATCGTTCACCACATCAACGCCTGCTTGCATTTGCGCCCAAAACGCGCCGTCATCCACACCAATCAATGGTACACCCACCAAATAACCGCCCATGATGCCCACTGCACTGAAAATAGCGGCCAGTATTGGCATGGCGATGATGCCAGCCCAAAGTCTTGGGGCAATCACTCGTGTCAAAGGATCTACGGCCATCATTTCCATGGCACTTAGTTGTTCTCCGGCTTTCATGAGGCCAATTTCTGCCGTCAAAGATGTTCCGGCACGGCCGGCAAATAAAAGTGCAGTGACCACCGGGCCTAATTCACGAACCAATGACAAGGCCACTAATAAACCAAGCGCTTGCTCAGAGCCATAACGATTCAAGGTGTAATAGCCCTGCAAGCCCAAAACAAAACCAACAAACAATCCTGATACAGCAATGATCACAAAAGAGTAATTGCCAACAAAATGAACTTGATCAGTGACCAAGCGAGGACGCTTGAGCAAAAATGCTGAGCGTCGCATGATGGTGATAAACATCCTTGAGGCATAACCCAGCCCCACAAGATGCTCTCGCACAAAGGCGCCCAAATTACCCAATACATTTAAAACGCCGTTCATGCCTTAGCTCCAAAATCTTCAGCCAATGTTTTACCTGGGTAATGGAATGGCACTGGACCATCAGGATCAGCAGAAACAAACTGCTTCACAAATGGATCTGTGGATATTTTTAAATCGTGAGGAGTGCCCTCAGCAGCAATCGTTCCGTTGGCAATGAAATAAACATAATCTGCAATTTCAAAAGTTTCTGGAATATCGTGCGTCACTAAAATACTGGTAGCGCCCAAAGCTTGATTCATATTTTTAATCAAGCGCGCAGTGATGCCCAAGGAAATCGGATCCAAGCCAGCGAATGGCTCGTCATACATGATCAAAGGGGGGTCGAGTGCAATGGCTCTAGCAAGAGCCACACGCCTGGCCATACCGCCTGAGATTTGCGCCGGCATTAAATCACGCGCGCCACGCAAACCAACCGCATTGAGTTTCATCAACACCAAATCTCGCAAAGTTGATTCACTGACTTTGGTGTGTTCGCGTAACGGGAAGGCCACATTTTCAAAAACACTCATGTCAGTGAATAATGCGCCAAACTGGAACAGCATGCCCATGCGACGACGTGCAGTCATCAATTGCTCGGTATTCATCACGCCCACATTTTGACCTTCGAACATCACCACGCCTTGTTGAGCGGTGACTTGTCCACCAATCAAACGCAAGACCGTGGTTTTGCCACAACCCGAACCACCCATCACAGCAATGACTTTACCGCGTGGGAACTCCATATTGAGGCCAGAAAGAATGTTTCTTTCCCCAGGCGCATACGAAAAGTCAACGCCCCTGAGCGAAACAATTGATTCAGCGGAATTTGTCATTTAGAGGCTGCCACCATGTTTTTTGTTGAAATCATGATGGCAGTGTATCAATAGGTGATGAAATTTAATCAATTAACGCGGCAAAACACTGCTACCCATCAAAAACTCATCAACAGCACGAGCACATTGACGACCTTCTCTGATGGCCCATACCACCAAAGATTGACCGCGACGCATATCACCTGCAGCAAAAATCTTAGGCACATTGGTGTAATACGCTTTCTCACCTTCGGTGCTGGCTTTGGCATTACCGCGAGGATCTTTTTCAACGCCAAAAGCATCTAACACTTGCTGAGCTGGCGACACAAAGCCCATGGCTAAAAACACCAAATCTGCTTTCATTTCAAATTCACTGCCAGCAATTTCTTGCATCTTGCCGTCTTTCCACTCAAGACGCACACCAATCAATTTTTCAACCTTGCCGTTTTTACCTTCAAAACGCTTGGTGGCCACTGACCAATCACGATCACATCCTTCATCATGTGATGAAGATGTGCGCAATTTGGTTGGCCAATAAGGCCAAACCAATGGTTTGTTTTCTTGCTCGGGTGGCTGAGGTAATAATTCAAATTGAGAAATCGATGCTGCACCATGACGATTGGATGTACCCACACAATCTGAACCAGTGTCACCGCCACCAATCACGATCACATGCTTACCATCTGCACGGATTTCATTTTTGTTATCACCGGCAACTTCTTTGTTCTGAGGGATCAAGAATTCTAATGCGTAGTGAATGCCTGACAGCTCACGACCAGGCACTGGTAAATCACGTGGCTGCTCTGCGCCACCAGTGATGACCACGGCGTCAAAGTCTGTTTGTAATTGCTCTGGTGAAACTACTTTCTTGGAGTAATTCTTAACTTCTTTACCCAAAGTATCCTTACCAACGAAAGTACCTGTTTCAAATTTAACGCCTTCAGCTGTCATCTGCTCGACACGACGATCAATCAAAATCTTTTCCATCTTGAAGTCAGGGATGCCATAGCGCAACAAACCGCCAACACGATCGTTCTTTTCGTACAGCGTGACATCATGACCCACGCGGGCCAATTGTTGTGCAGCTGCCATGCCTGCGGGGCCCGACCCAACGATGGCTACTTTTTTACCAGTTTTTTGTTTGGCGATGAGTGGCTTGACCCAATCATTGGCCCAAGCTTTATCAATGATGGCATGCTCAATCGATTTGATGCCCACGGGGGCCTCATTAATACCCAAGGTACAAGCAGATTCACAAGGTGCTGGGCAGATGCGGCCAGTGAACTCAGGGAAGTTATTGGTTGAATGCAAAACATCAATCGCATTTTTCCAGTCTTGCTGATACACCAAATCATTAAAATCAGGAATGATGTTATTGACTGGGCAACCGCTATTGCAAAACGGAATGCCGCAGTCCATACAGCGTGCACCCTGAGTTTTTGCCTCA
Source organism: Burkholderiaceae bacterium (assembly GCA_040377355.1). Taxonomy (GTDB): domain Bacteria; phylum Pseudomonadota; class Gammaproteobacteria; order Burkholderiales; family Burkholderiaceae; genus Polynucleobacter. The sequence continues at coordinate 7,868 of JBEIOY010000003.1, forward strand.
TCATCAGATAAAGTCATCACAAACTCTTTGTAATGCTTCACGCGTTTTTGTGGCTCCTCATAATGCTCGTTGAGGCGCTCAAATTCCATAAATCCAGTGACCTTACCCATCTTTATTCCTTTATCTCTTGATCCATCACTTAAACAGAAGCGGTTTGTTTGTTGCCTTGAGATTTCTCCCAAAGTTCACCCAAAGCGCGCTTGTATTCAGTTGGGAATACTTTGACAAAACGTGCGCGTGACTTGTCCCAGTCAGCCAAAATTCCTTTTGCACGCTCTGAACCTGTGTGCTTGAAATGACGTTCGATCAAATTCTTCAAAATGACTTCGTCTGTTAAGCGCTCGCCACCTTCTTTCACGTTGACGGGAGCATGCCACTCTGGTTTAGGCGTTTTGGCTTCTTGCTCTACTGAACTCAGAACTGGCTCAAGTGTTGCCATGCTGGTGTTACAGCGCTTAGCAAACAAGCCATCTTCATCGTAAACATAAGCAATGCCGCCGCTCATACCTGCAGCAAAGTTGCGACCCGTTAAACCAAGAGCCACAACGGTACCGCCGGTCATGTATTCACAACCGTGATCACCAGTGCCTTCAACCACTGCAATCGCACCTGAGTTTCGAACTGCAAAACGCTCGCCAGCCACGCCGTTGAAAAACGCCTCACCAGCAATTGCTCCGTACAGCACTGTGTTACCAACAATGATGTTTTGTGATGTGTCGCCACGGAATTCGTGTGGTGCACGAACAATCACTCGACCACCTGACAATCCTTTGCCCACGTAGTCATTGCCGTCACCCACCAAGTCCATAGTCACGCCATGCGCCAAGAAGGCAGCAAAACTTTGACCCGCAGTGCCGTTCAATTGAATGTGAATCGTGTCATCAGGCAAACCTTCATGACCATAACGTTTTGCTACTTCGCCGGACAACATTGCGCCAGCTGTGCGGTTCACGTTCCGAATTGGTTGAATGAACGAGACTCGTTCACCTTTTTCTAAAGCAGCTTTTGATTTTTCAATCAAGCCATGATCCATCGCGGTTGTTAAGCCATGGTCTTGAGTTTCAACTTGAAACTTAGGTACGCTTGCTGGAACATTTGGAGCTTGGAATATTTTTGAGAAATCCAAACCACGGGCTTTCCAGTGTTCAATGCTCTTCTTTGTATCCAAGAGTTCTGTGTGGCCAATTAGATCATCAAATTTACGGATACCTAACTGAGCCATGATTTCGCGAGCTTCTTCAGCGATGAAGAAAAAGAAGTTCACAACGTGCTCTGGCTTACCTGAAAACTTCTTACGCAATTCAGGATCTTGTGTTGCCACACCCACTGGGCACGTATTCAAATGACACTTGCGCATCATGATGCAACCTTCAACCACCAGTGGTGCAGTGGCAAAACCAAATTCATCAGCGCCTAATAGGGCACCAATCACCACGTCACGCCCGGTCTTCATTTGTCCATCGGCTTGCACACGAATACGGCTGCGCAAACCATTCAAAACCAAGGTTTGCTGAGTTTCAGCAAGACCCAATTCCCATGGGCTGCCCGCATGCTTGATGGATGACAATGGTGATGCGCCCGTGCCACCATCATGACCAGCGATCACGACGTGATCAGCTTTTGCCTTGGCTACACCAGCAGCAACCGTACCAACACCGACCTCAGAAACTAACTTCACTGAGATGTCAGCTTTGCTATTGACGTTTTTCAAATCATGAATCAATTGAGCCAAATCTTCAATTGAGTAAATGTCATGATGCGGAGGAGGAGAAATCAAACCAACACCCGGCACTGAATAACGCAACTTACCGATGTAATCTGATACCTTGCTACCAGGAAGCTGACCGCCCTCACCAGGCTTAGCACCCTGAGCCATCTTGATCTGAATTTGATCAGCAGAGATTAAATACTCAGCTGTCACCCCGAAACGACCTGAAGCAACTTGCTTGATCTTAGAGCGCAATGAGTCACCATCGCTCAGTGGAATGTTTGCTTCAATCACGTCATCGCCAAGAACGCTGGCCAAAGTTTCACCATTCTTGATGGCAATGCCTTTGAGTTCGTTGCGATAACGCTTGTTATCTTCACCACCTTCACCAGTATTTGATTTACCGCCAATGCGGTTCATTGCAATCGCTAAAGTTGCGTGCGCTTCTGTAGAAATAGAGCCCAATGACATCGCGCCCGTTGCAAATCGTTTCACAATTTCTTTTGCTGACTCAACTTCGTCCAAAGGAATCGCTTTATTAGGGTCAATCTTGAACTCAAATAAACCACGCAAAGTCATATGACGCTTGGTTTGATCATTGATGATGTTGGCGTACTCTTTATAGGTTTGGTAGCCGCCTTTTTCTGGACCTTGGCGAGTTGAATGTTGCAACTTAGCAATGGAGTCTGGAGTCCACATGTGGTCTTCGCCACGAATACGGAATGCGTACTCGCCACCAGCATCCAACATATTTGTTAACGTTGGATCGTTACCAAATGCCAAGCTGTGCATCTTCAATGCTTCTTCAGCAACTTCAAAAATACCAATACCACCTACATTGGATGCAGTACCTTTGAAGTATTTGTCGATAAGCTCTTTGTTCAAACCGATGGCTTCAAAAATTTGTGCGCCGGTGTAAGACATATAGGTTGAGATACCCATCTTCGACATCACTTTTTGTAAGCCCTTGCCCACAGCTTTGGTGAAGTTCTTAACAACTTTCTCGGCTGACAAATCACCTTTCAGTCCTTTGGCCATATCGACCAAAGTTTCCATCGCCAAATACGGATGAACGGCTTCAGCTCCGTAACCTGCCAATAATGCAAAGTGATGAGTCTCACGCGCACTGCCTGTTTCAACAACTAAACCAGTGCTTGTGCGCAACCCTTTGTCTACTAAATGCTGATGTATTGCTGACGTTGCCAACAACGCAGGAATTGCCACGTGATCAGCTGCCACTTGACGATCGCTGATGATCAAAATGTTGTAACCAGAATGAACTGCATCCACCGCTTCAGCGCAGAGTGATGCAAGGCGTGCTTCTACACCGTCTTTGCCCCATGCTGATGGATAACAAATATCTAATTCGTATGAGCGGAACTTACCACCTGTGTAATGTTCAATGTGACGAACTTTGGCGATGTCATCAAAATCCAAAATTGGTTGTGATACCTCCAAACGCATCGGTGGATTGATATTGTTCGTATCCAACAAATTAGGTTTGGGCCCCACAAATGAAACCAATGACATCACCATGTTTTCACGAATAGGATCGATTGGCGGATTGGTTACTTGAGCAAATAATTGCTTGAAGTAGTTGTACAAAGGTTTGTTCTTATTTGATAGAACTGCCAATGGACTATCGTTACCCATTGAACCAATCGCCTCTTCACCTGATGAAGCCATTGGCGCCATCAAAAACTTCAAATCTTCTTGTGTGTAACCGAAGGCTTGTTGACGATCTAACAAACTAGCTGCTGGTCGAATTTTTTCTGCATCATCTTTAAGATCTGCAGCGCTCGCATTAATTTCATCAAGCTTGATACGAACTGCTTCAATCCAGCTTTTGTATGGCTTTGCTTTTGCCAATGCATCTTTTAACTCTACGTCATCAATGATCCGGCCTTGTTCCATATCAATCAAGAACATCTTGCCTGGCTGCAAGCGCCACTTTTTGATGATTTTATTTTCTGGGAAAGTTAATACACCTGCCTCTGAAGCCATGATGACCAAGTCATCATCTGTCACGTAATAGCGTGCTGGACGCAAACCATTGCGATCTAATGTTGCGCCGATTTGACGGCCATCAGTAAAAGCAATCGCTGCAGGACCATCCCACGGCTCCATCATCGCTGCATGGTATTCATAGAAAGCGCGACGGTTATCGTCCATCAAGGTATGCTGTTCCCAAGCTTCAGGAATCATCATCATCATGGCGTGCGCCATCGGATATCCAGCCATCACCAATAACTCTAAGCAGTTATCAAAACTGGCAGTGTCTGATTGGCCTGGATAAATCAATGGCCATAATTTTTGCAGGTCATCACCAAGCACTGGCGAGCTGATGGCGCCTGTTCGTGCGTTGATCCAGTTAACGTTGCCCTTCACAGTATTAATTTCTCCGTTGTGAGCAATCATTCTGTATGGGTGAGCCAATTCCCATGCTGGGAATGTGTTGGTTGAAAAGCGCTGATGGACCAAAGCCAACGCTGACACCACTCTTGAATCTTTTAAATCTTTGTAATACGCGCCCACCTGGTTTGCCAAAAGAAGGCCTTTGTAAACCACTGTTCTTGCTGACATCGAAGTCACAAAATATTCTTTGCCGTGCTGAAGTTGCAATGCTTGAATTGCGTGGCTTCCTGTTTTTCTAATCACATACAACTTTCGCTCTAGAGCATCGGTTGTCATGATGTCGCGGCCACGGCCAATAAAAATTTGACGAATCACTGGTTCTGTTTTTCTAACAGTCGGTGACATTGGCATGCTTGCATCTACTGGCACATCCCTCCAACCAAGCACCACTTGACCCTCAATTCGAACTGTTCTTTCCAGTTCTTGCTCACAAGCTAAACGTGATGCACTTTCCTTGGGCAAAAAAACCATACCAACGCCATACTCGCCTGCTGGCGGTAAATTAACTCCTTGCTTGGCCATTTCTTCGCGGTAGAACTGTTCTGGTATTTGAATCAAGATACCTGCGCCATCACCCATCAATGCGTCTGCACCCACCGCGCCGCGGTGATCTATGTTTTCAAGAATCTTTAAACCTTGAGAAACGATGTCATGGCTTTTATGGCCTTTGATGTGGGCAACAAAACCAACGCCACAAGCGTCGTGTTCATTGACGGGGTCATAAAGACCTTGCGCTTCAGGGCGCAATGAAGGGGTAGTAGTCACAGATATTTCCTTGATAAATAACAATGAGTGTCTTTGTTAAAGACTTTGCCCCCGTTATAACGGGGTTTTTGATAACTATAGGGGATTACCCGTGTGCAAGCAATAAAAATAATTGGTGTCTGTCACCAATTATTAGCACGCCTGAAACTCCAATCTATAAATTAGGGACAGAGTCATATAAAACAAGTATATTCATGCACCAAATCATGGCATAAGAGACCTATTTAGGTCTTTTTTGGTCTACCAGCGAGTCTGGGCTGTAACGGTCTAGAGGTTTTTGATGTCAATTGCTTAAGAAACGTATCGCTTGCCAGTGGCCAGCCATAACTTAAGTGTTTACTTACTTTTTCAATATCATTGCTACTTAAAAGTTCTAAAACTGTTTTTTGCCAAGCCATTTGGCGTTCAAAAGGGGTGTTGGCGATCGCCCAAAATGAGGAATGGTCAGCAATCCAAGGGGTTGTTTCAGAACCAGCGTGATGTCGGTAGCTAGACCAAGCCCATTCTTCAGGTTTTTGAACTAATCCAGCTCTCACTGGATTTTGTTCGATGTACTTTTGAACTAGCAAAAAATAAGCTTCGGGGTCAATCAAGCAGGATTTGAACCTACCCTCCCAGACGGTGCCGCTTGAACCGTGCGCTTGATTAAATAGTTGTGCATAGCGACGCCCAATGGATTGCATGACTTTCGAGGCGCTTAAAACTGTTTTGGGGGTGGCTAAAATATGTACATGATTGGGCATCAATGCGTAGGCATGAATGGCCAATTCATATTCTCGCGCTGCATCTTTGAGCCACCCAAGATAAGATTTTTTTTCTTCTTCTGTAGTAAAAATATTTTGAGAGTTGTGTCCTCTGACCATCATGTGCAGCGGATAACCAGGAAGAACCACTCTTTGAAGTCTGGCCATTTAAGCGGTCAACTTATGAAATTCTTTATTTGCAAAACGATCTGTCATGCCAGCTATGTAATGAGATATGCGGCGCTGCAAATCATCCTCAGACCTGAATCCCTCAGGCAAGTCATGCGGAGATTGTTGAAAGTGTGTAAATAACACTTTAACCATATTTGCAGATTCAGTTGTGACGGACTGAACTTGGGGATGACGATACAAGTTTTTAAAAAGAAATTTTTTCATTGCACTTGCTTGCTCACGCATACCAGGTGAAAAGCTAACCATGGGTGAGCCATGACGCACATCCTCAATATTGCTTGGCGAGAATTCTTCTAGACGTCGCTGAGTTTCTTTCACCAAATCATCTACCAACACATGAATAATGTGTCTGATCACTTCATAGACCAAACGACGCCCAGTCAAATCAGGAAAAGAACGCTTCACTCGATCATGCTGTTCTTGCCATAGGGCAACTTCCGAGAGTTGCTGAATGTTCAATAGACCTGAACGAATGCCATCGTCAATGTCATGATTGTTATAGGCGATTTCGTCAGCAAAGTTTGCTAATTGAGCCTCCAAGCTAGGTTGGTGTCCTTTTAAAAATCTTTCTCCCAAAGGACCTAATTTTTCAGCATTTTTTTTCGAGCAATGCTTCAAAATACCTTCACGAGTCTCAAAGGAAAGATTTAAGCCGTCCCACTTTGCATAACGCTCTTCTAAAAAATCAACAACCCACAAGCTTTGCAAGTTATGCTCAAACCCACCGTAGTCTTTCATGCATTCATTGAGCGCATCTTGCCCCGCATGCCCAAAGGGCGTGTGACCTAAATCGTGAGCAAGAGAAATTGCTTCAACCAAGTCTTCGTTGAGATTTAAGCGCCTAGCCACCGAGCGGCCAATCTGCGCAACTTCCAAACTATGGGTTAAGCGATTTCTGAAGTGATCACCTTCATGATTTAAAAAAACTTGTGTTTTGTATTCAAGCCGACGAAAGGCTGTTGAATGAATAATTCTGTCTCGGTCACGTTGAAATGCATTTCGACCAGATTGTGTTGGTTCCGTTGGTTCTGGATGCAGGCGCCCTAGAGATAATTCGGGGTTTGCTGCGTAACTGGCTAAGTTCATCACAATTAGATCAAGCAACCCCGTTGGCAGTCAGCGTTTGAATCACAAGATCGTCATCAACCGTTTGGATTTTTGCCTGCCCCAAACCATTGAGCAAAATGTATCGAACTTCACCATCCTCTGCTTTTTTATCAACGCTCATCAATTCCATGAAACGAGCAACACCTAATTTAGGTGGCTGAGTTGGCAGATGAAGTACTTGGATGATCTTCTTTAAGCGTGATGCATCTGCATTTGATAGCAAACCCACGCGAACTGATAAATCAGCTGCCATGACCATACCGCAACCAACCGCTTGGCCGTGCAACCATGAGCCGTAACCCATACCTGCCTCAATTGCATGACCGAAGGTGTGGCCAAAATTCAAGATGGCACGTATACCGCCTTCTTTTTCATCTTGGGCCACCACTTGAGATTTGATTTCACATGAGCGGCGCACGGCAAACTCCATCGCCACCGGATCACAATTGTTCAGTGCATCTTGGTTTTTCTCAATCCAAGATAAAAATTCAGGGTCAGCAATTGCGCCATGCTTGATCACTTCAGCCAAACCCGCTGCCAACTCTTCAGGAGGCAAGGTCTTTAAAGTATCCAAATCAGCAATCACGACTTGCGGCTGATGAAAAGCACCCACCATGTTTTTGCCTAAGGGGTGATTGATACCAGTCTTACCTCCTACTGATGAATCAACTTGAGATAACAAGGTGGTGGGAACCTGAATGAATCTTATTCCGCGCATGTAACATGCAGCTGCAAAGCCAGTCATATCGCCAATCACGCCGCCGCCCAATGCAACCAGCGTGGTCTTTCGGTCAGCAGAATTTTCTAACAAGCCATCAAAAATCTTTTGTAAGACTTCCCATGTTTTAAATGCTTCGCCATCAGGCAAAACAATGAGTTTCACTTGTTGACCAATTCCCTCTAAGGTTTTAACTACCCTGTCAGCATACAAAGGAGCCACGGTTTCATTTGTGACCACTGCCGTGAAAGTTCCCTTGATGTGTTTTTTGTATAGGTCTGCTTGATCAAGCAATTGAGACCCGATATGGATCGGGTAGCTGCGCTCACCTAAATCTAATTGAAGAGTGTTCATGTTGATAATTCAAATTGCATCATTAGTGTGTTCACCAACTGAGCGACGCTGGGCTTACCAGTATCAATCACATGATGGGCGGTTTCTCTATACAAGGGGTCACGAATCGCGAAAATCTTTTCAAGGGTGCCTCTGGGATCATCGTTATTCAACAATGGCCTGCCCTTGTCATTTCGGGTTCTTAACCAAAGCTCATGGGGAGTGGCACGAAGATAAACAACGACACCTCTTTGGTGTAAATGTTGGCGATTTTCAGGCAGTAAAACAGCGCCCCCGCCAGTGGCCAAAACCAAATTCTTTTCTTGAGTTAACTCATCAATGATCTGAGTCTCACGCTTGCGGAATCCCTCCTCACCTTCCATTTCAAAAATAGTTGGAATGCGAACCCCGCAACGTGACTCAATTTCATGATCAGAGTCGACAAATTGTTTTCCTAATTTTTTAGCCAGGAGACGGCCAACGGTGGTTTTACCGGCGCCCATTACCCCCACTAAAAAGATATTTTCAGGAAAACTATTCATACATGAGATTCTACTGAGGCTTTTGACTAGAAACCAAGGTTGGCGTTAAAAAAATTAACAATTCTGTTTTATCCTTGAACTTTGACTCTTGTCGAAAAAGAAAGCCAATCAATGGAATTGAGCCCAAGAATGGCACCTTGGCATCATCTTTTCTTTCTGTTTCTTGAAAAATACCTCCCAAAATCACCGTTCCACCGCTTTCAACCAAGACCTGCGTTTTGACATGCTTGGTATCAATGGCAAACCCTTGCTCTGTTTTTAATCCAACGCTGTCTTTGTTGATATCAACGTCCAAAACAATCATCTGATTTTTCTGAATTCGAGGCTTGACCTCCAAACGAAGATTGGCTTTTCTGAATTGGACTTTGGTGGCACCCTGACCCGCCGATGACTGATACGGCAGCTCGGTACCCTGCTCGATCAATGCTTGAGTATTCTCAGCCGCTAATACCCTTGGGTTAGAGACAATATTCCCCAAGCCATTTGACTCCAAAGCTGAAAGCTCCATGTTCAAAGCTTGGGTTGCTTGTTTGCCCAATAGGGTGATGGCCGCAGCTCCTGGTTCAAATCCATTCAAACCTGAAGCACCAAGAAGATGGCCTGTTTTTAAGCTGGGTTGTTGTTGATACGCCAGCTTTGCCCCCAAATTTTGCGCAAACCTTCTTTCGGCCTCAACAATCCTTGCCTCAATCATGATTTGACGTAACTCCCCCATTTGACCGACTTGATGCTGTTGCTCACGGTCTTTTTGTCTTTGATGAAACAAGGCCAGTTCCTCATAAGGAGCCACCCATAAAACATCTTTATCAAAACGTGACCCAAGAGATTTACTTGCCAAAACCGAGTCAAAAGTTGTTTGCCAGGATGCATTTCTCATATTGATGCTGGTTTTGCCAGACACCCTATCGCTCATCATCAAATTCAAGCCCCGCATATCTGCCAACATTTGCAGTAATTGGCGAAGATCAACTGATGAAAATTTAAGCGTGATTGCTTTATCCGCAAAATTATCTTGGGCATGTGCATTAGAAGTACAGATCATCAACGTCAACAGAGACAACTTTAACCATAGCCTTCTTTTATTCATTGTCATTACTCCAAAAGAATGGTCACTTGCTGACCTTTGATTGATTCCAAAATCATTTGAGAATGATCAAATGATTTAATTAACCAACGACCCTCGATCATTTGTCCTTTACCAAAGAAGCCAGCGACTTCATCAATTGCTATATAGGCCTTGAATGAATGTCCTGCATTAATCAAGCCCAAGTATTTGATGTTTAAATCACCACCCATCAGGTCTGGCTCTGGTTCTGGCTCAGTCTGAGTGTCATGTTGAGACAAACTCTGGTTAATAGTTTTATCTGGGGAGCTCCCAAGCACCTTTACCAAACTCTCTAACTTAGAGACTTTGCTGCGCCCCTCATCAATACTCTGATGAAACTCTTGAAATTGGCTCATCATAAAAAATAGGAGTGCAAACATCCCCATCAGATTGATAAAACTCAGTAGCAAGAGCCCATATTTCGAATAAAAAAGTTGGGCTTGCTCGCCGGTCAATTCTTTAATGAACTTTTGATGAAAAGCTGGTGTTTTCATCGCTTGCTCAGAAAAAACCTGGTCATAAGAGTCTGAAGTGAAGGTGCGTTTAATCATTCAAAGATTATCTAGAGAGACCACATCTTCAGAAATCAGCAAAATGCTGATTTCTTGTCAGAAAAATCCGAAATTATTGTCAGGGTTTCCCTGACTTTTTTTCATACCCCCTCTTTTCAAGCTATCTCTATAATCAAGGCATGAGTGAATCTCGCAAGCCCGTCAGACCACCCTCACGCTTAGGCGGGGGTGCACAATCCAGAAAACCACAACGTAATTGGCAGCAATATTTAATTCGTTGGGGAATTTTCTTGGGAAGTGCTGGCCTTATCTTATTGGGCCTGGTCATTGTTTATGCGCTAGTGATTGCAAAGCCAAATCTTCCTGATCTAGACACTATCACTGACTACAACCCCAAAGTTCCTCTGCGCATTTATACGGCTGACAATGCATTGATCGGTGAGTTTGGTGAGGAACGTAGAAACATCATTGCGATCGAAGAAATTCCAAGTTACCTTAAAAATGCCGTTGTTGCGATTGAAGATGAACGTTTTTATGAACATGGTGGCGTTGATTACTGGGGCGTTTTAAGAGCCACCCTTGCAAATTTAAGGGGTAGACTTGCCCAGGGTGCATCAACCATCACCATGCAGGTGGCCAGAAATTTTTTCTTAACGAATGAAAAATCATTCACTCGAAAAATTTATGAAGTCTTGCTCGCTTGGAAAATTGAATCCAATCTATCGAAAGAGCAAATTCTTGAGTTGTATATGAACCAAATTTATTTGGGGCAGCGAGCTTACGGATTTAGCAGTGCTGCTCAGATTTATTTTGGCAAAGATATCCAACGCATTTCAATTGCTGAAGCAGCCATGCTGGCCGGTTTACCAAAAGCCCCGTCTGCATACAACCCCGTTGTGAATTATCGCCGCGCAAAAATTCGTCAAGAATATATCTTGCAAAGAATGCGTGATTTAAAGATGATCACCCCAAGCCAGTATCAATCTGCCATGACAGAAACCCTTCATATTCGTGGAGTGGGCAGAGAGTTCACTACCAAAGCTGACTTTGCCACTGAAATGGTTCGCCAATTACTGATCAGAGAATATGGTGATGGCATCTACACACAAGGCATGACTGTCATCACAACCATCAGAAAGGCCGAACAAGATGCGGCCTATTCTGCGGTTCGAAAAGGCATCATGGATTATGAGCTTCGCCACAAATATCGAGGGCCCGAGGGCTACATCAAACTTCCCGATGATTTAACTGCCAGACAGAGGGCCATTGACAATATCTTAAGTGACCACCCAAGCAGTGATGATTTATTGGCGGGCGTGGTTACAGCAGTTGATTCTAAAGAAATTCAGGCGGTCATCGCCACTGGTGACACTGTCACAATTAAAGGTGATGACTTAAAATTGGGCTCGATTGCGCTATCTGATAAAGCTCAACCAAAACAACAAATCAAACCTGGCGCGATTATTCGAGTATTGCCATCAGAGGGTCGCTGGGTTTTAGCCCAAATGCCTCAAGTTGAAGCTGCCTTTGTGTCTTTAGATGCAAATAATGGGGGTATCCGAGCCCTGGTTGGTGGTTTTGATTTCAACAGAAATAAATACAACCGAGTTTCTCAAGCACAGCGTCAGCCTGGCTCAGCATTCAAGCCCTTCATCTACGCTGCCGCTCTAGAAAAAGGCATCATGCCAAATACGCTGGTGAATGACGCACCTCTGTCCATTAGCGCTCTAGAAACAGGCAGTCAAATGTGGAGCCCTAAAAACTACGACGGGAAGTTTGAAGGCGAAATGAAACTTCGTGCCGCTCTTGCGAAATCAAAAAATTTAGTGTCGGTCAGAGTCATCAGAAAAATTGGGCCGCGTTACGCGCAGGACTTTATTCAACGCTTTGGCTTTGAAGCAGAAAAGCATCCCCCTTACCTAACCATGGCTTTGGGTGCTGGTTCAGTAACGCCACTTGAGCTTGCCACAGGTTATGGCGTATTCGCCAACGGTGGTTACCGCGTTGAACCCTATTTGATCAGTAAAGTGATTGATGCAAAAGGAAATGTTTTATTTGAAGCAAGCCCTCAAAAAGCAGGCGACTCCAATCTCCGAGTATTGGATGCACGAACAGCTTTCGTAATGGATAGCTTGCTTCAAGAAGTCACAAAAACTGGAACAGCTACATCAGCAAGGCCTGCTTTGGGTAGAGCTGATATTGCGGGTAAAACCGGCACAACCAATGAATCAATGGATGCGTGGTTTGCAGGCTATCAATCGGATGTGGTAGCGGTTGCATGGATGGGCTTTGATAAACCCAAAAGCCTAGGTGATCGGGAGACTGGTGGAGGCTTGGCACTGCCAATGTGGATCAGATACATGAAGACAGCACTCAACGGTGTTCCTGAAGTAACGCGACCAGTTCCGGCGGGCGTTGCTCAGCAAGATGGTGATTGGACTATTCCTGCATTTGTTCCATTTTTTGGCAGAACAACTACTTTAGATTAACCTTCTAAATAAATTTAACCACTAAAGTAGATTTAGCTTGTTGACTAGCAAGGCGACTTAATTCGCTAAATAACTCGGCACCCGTTTTTGTGTCTAACCAAAGCGGTTTCGAAAGCGTGCCGGACCACTTATAGTGAAAACCGCCTTCTTTGGCTGCAACCCAAATCTCTTGAAGCGGTGATTGTGTATTCACAACAATCACACTCTTGTCCTCAAATTGAATGTTCACGACATTGCCACCTTGTCTTGAGATATCAAGATCTAAATCGGATTCCTGAAAAGCTTCCTCTAAAGAAATCTCGATGGCTTTCAATGTTTTTTCAGCTATTGCGTAAAAACCAGCGTCTGATAATGTTTCTATGTTTTTGTTCATCATTTTTATATTGGCCATGCTATAGTCAGAGATCGTTTATATACTTAATCATATGCGTTTTATTGTATCTAGGACTTGGCTTCTTTGTGTAGCAATATCCCTCTTAGGATGCGGGGTACGTGGACCCCTCACGCTACCAACCATACCGCCAGCTCCAACTCAACCTGAAAAAGCAGAGCCCACTGGAAAACAGTGGCCGGCTGCGAAAGATTCCAAATGAACTCCGTTCCAAGCTTAAATGGGTTTTCAATCAGCAACCAAGAGTGGTGCGCTGAAAATGTTCCGCTCACCCAAATTGCGAAAGAGTTTGGCACCCCTACTTATGTATACAGCAGAAAAGCTCTGACGGATGCTTTTAATGCCTACGAAAAGGCGTGTTTTAAACAAAATGGTGAGCGTCGAGCGCAAGTTCACTATGCAATGAAAGCAAATAGTAATTTGGCTATCTTGAATGTTTTTGCTCGCTTAGGCGCTGGATTTGACATTGTCAGCGCTGGCGAGTTAGCCCGTGTTTTAGCCGCCGGCGGCCAAGCCAAAAAAATTGTTTTTTCTGGTGTGGGCAAAAGCCGCGCTGAAATGATTGCCGCTCTGAAAGCTGGGGTTAAATGCTTCAACCTTGAATCAATTCCTGAGCTGTCAAGATTAAATGAAGTTGCCGCAAGCTTGGGTGTTATTGCGCCCATCTCCTTGCGCGTTAACCCAGATGTCGACCCTAAAACACACCCTTATATTTCAACAGGCTTGAAAGGCAATAAGTTTGGTATTGCCTATGATGAGGTGATTAACACTTATCGCGAAGCCGCATCCATGGCCAACTGTCAAATTGTTGGTATTGATTGCCACATCGGTTCACAAATCACAGAAATCAGCCCTTATTTAGACGCGCTGGATCGGGTGCTGGACTTAATCAAATTACTTTCTGATAACGGTATCAAGATTCATCACTTGGATATTGGTGGCGGATTGGGCATTAACTACGCCAACGACACCCCTCCAGCAATCACTGACTTTGCCAATACTTTACTCAATCATATTGAGGAAAAAGGTTATGGGCACCTTGAAGTGCTATTTGAACCTGGTAGATCCTTGGTTGGCAATGCAGGTCTTTTATTGACCACAGTTGAATATCTAAAGCCTGGCGAAACAAAGAATTTTTGTATTGTTGATGCAGCAATGAATGACTTAATGCGTCCAGCGATGTACGAGGCTTATCACTCAATTGTTCCAGTGAAGCAATCAACAGCATCAAACATGACTTGCGATGTCGTGGGGCCGATTTGCGAATCAGGTGACTGGCTTGGAAGAGATCGTGAACTGAATGTTCAGCCTGGTGATCAATTGGCTATTTTGTCTGCTGGTGCGTATGGCTTTACCATGAGCTCAAATTACAACACCCGAGGTAGGGCAGCAGAAGTGATGGTGGATGGATCTACGGTTCACTTGATTCGTGAGCGAGAATCCATTGAAAGTCTCTTTGCGAACGAAAGACTACTGCCCGCCTAACTATCAAAAAAAATGCCCTAAACTTTTAAAGATTTCAGGGCATTGATATTTAAACGTTTGGCTTTAGTGATTCTTGTTTAAAGCGCTCCGTAACTGTGTAAGCCTGACAAGAACATGTTCACGCCGATGAAAGCAAAGGTCGTAACAAAGAGACCCGCAATCGCCCACCAGGCAGCAACCACACCTCTCAAGCCCTTCGTTAAGCGCATGTGCAACCAAGCAGCGTAGTTCAACCAAACAATCAGGGCCCAAGTTTCTTTTGGATCCCAACTCCAGTAACCGCCCCAGGCCTCGGCTGCCCACAAGGCACCAAGAATCGTTGCAATCGTAAAGAATGCAAAGCCAACAGCAATCGCTTTGTACATCACATCATCAAGCAACTCTAAGCTTGGCAAACGATCCGCCAAGATATTCTTTGCCTTGAGCAAATAGGCAATCGCCACCATCGCCGCGATGGCAAATGTGCCATAACCAATGAAGTTTGCTGGCACGTGTATTTTCATCCACCAACTTTGCAATGCTGGAACCAAGGGTTGAATTTGATGCGCATCACGAGTGACGCTGTACCAAAGAATAAATGCAACTGCTGCCGCAATGATCCATAAAACAAATGAACCCAGAACCAAAGATTGATACTTGGCTTCGTAATACAAGTGGAATAAAGCTGTTACCAAACAGAAGAGAATAAATACTTCATACAAATTAGAAATGGGGATGTGGCCGATATCAGCCCCCATTAAATAGGATTCATACCAACGCACCAACATGCCTGTTAAACCAATGTAAACCGCCGCCCAACAAAACTTGGATCCTGTTGTGCCCATATTTTGCGAGCGGAAGAATAGGTTCAAGGTATAGAAAAATGTGCTGAAAGAGAAAAATACACTCATCCACAAAATGGCAGATTGACTAGAAAGCATGTACTTTAAGAAGAAAGCTTGCTCTGCCCTCGCAAGCGCGCCACCTTCTGGTGTTTGATAAAAGTAGATTGCCAAGAAAGTCAGTATCGTGGAGCCGATCATTAGACTTCTTAGCGGCTTCCATGCCCAACCCAAAATCGCTAATGCGGGAACTGAACAAAACAAAATCGTTTGTTCGTAGCTATCCATAAAATTATAAAAACGAGCTTCAGCAAAGATGGCGCCTGCCAACAAAGTCAGAGCAAATAAGTAGTCCATCAGGCCCAAGCTTTTAAAAATATTCACAAAACCTTGTTTTAGGTTTTGAAGCCACCCACCATGAACAGTACTAACGTATTTAGTTTCCATTATTGAAAATCTTTCTGATATTTTTCAAACTCTTTTTCAAAATCCAATGTTTTTCTTGAAGTCGACATGGCAAATAGTTGTTTGCCATTAGCTAAACTTCTGACCCAGATTCTTCTTTCTGGTAAATAAAACATTGCAAAAATACCCAGGGTCAATAGTAAACAACCTAAATAAACCATGTTCTTGCCAGGGGATCTGGTCACCTGAAAGACGCTGGCTTTAACCTCTTCAAATGAGTCTAGCTGGAAAACCAAAGGAGCGGGATAAAAATTAACATCTGATAACGCAGATGTTGCAGCCTGGATAAAACGTTGGCTTTCCATATCATTTTTAGCAGGCGGTAATTTGAGTTGAGCTCTGGCTTCTTGCCAAAGCTCCCAGATAACACCATTCAATACCTTTAACACCACTTCAGCCGCTTTTTGTTGATCTGCTTCTGGAACAGCCTTGTCTATGAATGAGCCTAAGGCAGCAAAACCACCTGGCTTGATACCAGCTTCTTTTGCCTGATCAACAGCAAAAGCAGTTGATCCAGAAAATAATTCAATCGATCGAGTGGCGCTTTCTCTTAATTGGGTCAGCATTTGTGGCGCTCCAGCAAAACTTGATTGCTGACCGATGGTCGCAATGAAGCGTTGAACTGCACGCTGTCTGGCGCTCTGATCTTGCAAAAGAGTTCTCAAGGTCAACCATTCATTCAAACTCAAGTTTGCATCTGCTGGTATACGTAAATATTTAAACTCTTCTGCCGAACTCTGTCTCACGCCCAACATAAACATCGGCATTTCATCGATGAACAGTGGCTGCATATAGTTGCTGTATTCGCGTGCCTGACCAGCTTCATCTCTTAGCTTGTATTGAACGGATGGGCCTACATTTTTTAAATCGACTGGCTTGCTGGTTTTTGCAGCCGAGCCTAAACGATCACTGAACAGTTTTTTCAAGCCCGCATCTGATTCCTGCGTAGCAACTCCTCTGACATCAGTTTGACCAGATGCATTAGATATATTTTCTACATTGGTTGGTCGAAAGCCACTGAACTCTAGGGTATAGCTTGTTCCATCACTGGACTTTAGCTTGGTACTTTGACCAACGTCCCCATTAACAATGAAGCTTGAACGAACAGAGTTAGCGGCGCCCTGCATTGGGTAGGCACGTAACTTTAATTTCGAGCCACCATCCTCAAAACTTGATTGATAAATGGCAACACCTCGGTGAATCATTGGTTCATTCACTTTAATTTTTGCTTCTGTTTCTTTGCCAGTATCCAAATCCTTGATGAGCACTTCACTCATGAATAATTTTGGCATTCCAGTGCTGTAATACTCAACGTGGAATTTTTTTAATGAAATTGAAAATGGTAATTCTTGAATGATGCTACCGCTGGTTGAGCTCAGGAGCGCTGTAGCGCTTGTGCCCCCTTCAGGAACAAAAATGTTAGCTCGATAGCTTGGATTGGCTTCGCTTAATTTATGTTCACTTGGAATATCTGAAATCAACATTCCTTGTGTGTTCTCAGGAAGAATGCTTTTTCCTCCAAACCAAATTTGTCCTCGCGTGAATAAATCTCCATCGAGCAAGCCGCCCAAACAAATTAAAACAATCGCACTGTGTGCAAAGATATAACCCCATTTACTGGCGGCGCCTTTTTTAGCAAGTACTCGAGAGCTGTCCTCAGAGACCATGGTCTTAACTGAATAACCTTCTTTTGCTAACTGATTGGCAATTTTTGATGCTGCCGCTTCGTGTGAAAGATTGCCAGTAGAAAATTCAAAATGATGATGAAGCGCTCTTAATCCACCTTCCTGAACATGCTCCTTCCAAGCACGAATCTCGGCCAACATCTTTGGAGCATTACGAAGCACGCAAAATGACACCGATACAACCAGAAATGCCAAAATCAGTAAGAACCACCAGGCTGTATAAACCGCAAATAATCCTAGGCCATTAAAAATTTCTGCCCAAAATGGTCCAAACTGATTCACATAGTTAGCGTAAGGCTCGCCTTGTTTGATGACCGTTCCAATGATGCTAGCAATTGAAATAATGGTCAGCAACGCAATCGCAAAACGCATCGAAGACAATAGCTCAACGCTTGCTCGATTAAATCTTTTTAAACGACTTTCAGATGCCACAAGAACCGTGTTCGTCATAACCTTCTTTTAAAAAAATAAAAAAGCCCACAAACCTTGTTCGTGGGCCCTTCTTAATGAGAGCTACTTAATAGATGAGTTAACGCAAGCCAGCGATGTAATCTGACACGGCTTTGATTTCTGCATCAGACATTCTAGAGGCAATTCCAGTCATCTGCTGACTGTTCTTGCGCTCACCTTGTCGGTACGCAACCAGCTGAGCTTCCGTATATTCAGTCCACTGACCTGATAGGCGTGGATACTGTGATGGAATTCCTGCGCCATTAGGTGCATGGCAAGCTGCACATGCTGGCACTTGCTTTGAAGCAATGCCACCGCGGTATATCTTTTGACCTAATTCAATGCTGGTCTTATTTTTAGCTGTGCCCAAACCTGGTGTTTGCTTTTCCAAATACGCGGCAACGTTGATCATATCCTGCTCCGTCATCATTCCAGCGAAAGCAGCCATAATCGCGTTAGGGCGATCTTTTCCGGCCTTGTAATCTTTTAATTGCTTCACTGTGTAAGCAGCATGCTGACCAGCTAATTTAGGGTAGGTGCCACCACCACTCACGCCGTTAGGGCCATGACAGCCCATGCATGCAGCAAGGCCACGCTTGGCATCGCCAGCATTGTATAAAGCTTCTCCCTTGGCAACATCTGCCTTTTCTGGGCCAGCAGGAGCTGCTTTTGCGGGTTCAGCTGCAAAAGCAGGGTTTACCAAAGATAAGCCTAAGGCAATGACTAAAGTTTTAAATGTGACGGAAAATGTTTGACGCATTGTGCTCTCACCTGTATGTATATGATGCGAAGATTCTTCAATCTTTATTTTTAACTAAACAACTAATTAACAGCGTTAGATTTTACAATAGGTCTAACCCATAAACATCTATGTCGACCTTACATCAAGCACAATTTCTAGTAACCATTAACCACTTGGTTGATTTACCCACTTGGGAGATCCCAGAGGTGGCTTTTGCTGGACGTTCAAACGCCGGTAAGTCGACTGCAATTAACGTACTTTGCCAACAAAATCGCCTTGCATTTGCCAGTAAAACGCCAGGAAGAACGCAACATATCAACTTTTTCGGTATTTTAACGAAAGATAAGACCAATTTAGCGAATTTAGTCGATTTACCAGGCTATGGTTACGCCCAAGTAGACCTCAAAACAAAAAGTCACTGGAACAACCTACTTTCTAGCTATTTACAAACCAGACCGAACCTAAAAGGCATGGTTTTGATCATGGATTCTCGCCGAGGCATGACTGACTTAGATCAACAAATGATTGAGTGGTTCAGCCCAACGGGCCGCCCAATTCATGTTCTATTAACAAAATGCGATAAATTGAATCAATCAGAGAGCCGTTTAGCCCTCAAAAAACTGCAAGAAAAACTCAAGGAACTTAACCCCCATGGACCCTACACAGTTCAACTGTTCTCCAGCACCAAAAGAATTGGTCTGGTTGAAGCTGATGCAATGGTTTCAAGTTGGTTGGGCATTGAGGCTTCTGTAGCACACGCTAGCAATGAAAATCGGATTTCCAAAAATCTAAAACCCCAACTTTCTTCATAAGGTTTTATATGCAACTATTTCATCGTCCACGTCGATTACGTAAAACTGATTGGTCACGTCGTTTGGTTCAAGAAAATCAACTATCAGCCAATGATTTTATTTATCCAGTTTTTTTATTGGAAGGTAGTGATCGCGAGGAGGCAGTTTCATCAATGCCAGGAGTCAGTCGTTTATCTCTTGATAAGCTCATGCCGGTTGCCCAAGAGTGTGTCAAGCTTGGTATTCCAGTGATGGCTTTGTTCCCAGTGATACGAGCTGAACTTAAAACTCCAGACGGTAAAGAAGCATTTAATCCCAATGGATTAATTCCCCAGGCAATCAAAGAGCTCAAAAAACAATTTTCAAATCTTGGCATCATGACTGACATTGCGCTAGATCCATATACCAGTCACGGCCAAGATGGCATCATCGATGCTGATGGTTACGTTCTCAATGATCCAACGGTTGATGCGCTGATCAAACAAGCGTTGACTCATGCGCAAGCAGGCGCAGACATTGTTGCTCCATCTGACATGATGGATGGTCGCATTGGTGCCATCAGAGATTCTCTTGAGGCTCATGGATTTATTCACACCCAAATCATGGCGTACTCTGCTAAATACGCTTCAGCTTTTTACGGCCCATTCAGAGATGCGGTTGGCTCTGCTAGTAATTTAGGTAAGAGTGATAAGAAAAACTACCAAATGGATCCGGCTAATTCTGATGAAGCGATCAGAGAGGTTTCTCTTGATATTGAAGAGGGTGCTGACATGGTGATGGTCAAGCCCGGTATGCCTTATCTAGACATCGTTAGAAGAGTCAAGGAAGAGCTTGGTTACCCCACTTTTGCTTATCAGGTGAGCGGCGAATACGCGATGATCAAGGCTGCTGCACAAAATGGTTGGATCAATGAACAAGCAATCATGATGGAATCTTTGTTGGCATTTAAGCGCGCTGGAGCAGACGGCATTCTGACTTACTTTGCCAGAGATGCTGCAAGACTTTTAAACGCCAAAAAATAAAAAGCCGCTGAAAGGATTTATTGCAAGCGCTCTAAAAAGCGCTCAGCTTTCATAAATCCAATGACTCTTTTGGGTACTTTCTCTTCGCCACTCGCGTCAAAAAACAAAATGGCGGGTGGTCCAAATAACGCATATTGTTTCAATATGCGCTGATGCTCCACCGTATTTTTTGTGACATCTACTTGAATCAACTGATAAGCACCCAGTGCTGCCTTAACTTTCTCATCACTGAAAGTCAGCAATTCCATCTCTTTACAAGTCACGCACCAATCTGCATAGAAATCCAATAAAACTGGCTGACCCTTTTGCTTTGCCTGACTCAATAAGGCATCTAACTGTGCAGTATTCGCAACTCGCTGAAACACAATGCCTGATTCCAATCGATGCATGGTTTCGTTACTCGATGTTTTTGAACTGGTGAAGATTGGCATTGCAACCCAAACAGCCAAAGCCACCAGCATGACACCAAATAACTTTTGAACAATCGTCATCCAAGCGCCTGCTTTAGGAATGATGCCCTTAGCGCCAATTGCTAAAAGCATCAATGGCAAGCCCATCCCCAAGGCCATCACAAACAATAAAACTCCACCCATTGGAATTGACCCTGTTTGTGCAATGAACGCTAAAACGCCTGCCAACGGGGCTGTCACACAAGGACTGGCAATCAAGGTTGAAATTGCTCCCAACATGAATGCCCCGACCACGCTTCCGCCCTCTTGTTTTCCAGCAATGCGGTCAATTTTGTTATGCAACGCTTGGGGCAAACGTAGTTCATAGAAGCCAAACAAGCTTGCTGCCAATCCCAACAACATCAATGCAAATGCACCCAATACCCATGGATTTTGTAACCAAGCCTGAATATTTGCACCAAGTGCAGCCGTGATCATCCCAGCAACGCTGTACATGATTGCCATGCCCAACACATAAGACAAAGCCAGTGCCGCTGCTCTCAACTTCGATATATCGCGATGTCGATTAGTCTTCGAGCCAAATATCACACTCGACATAATTGGTAACATCGGTAGCACGCAAGGCGTTAATGCCATTGCAAGGCCCAAGATGAAAAATGATGTCAGCAAAACAACGGGCGAAATATTCTGCAGCATGCCAGTCAACAATCCAGCATCATCTCTGGCGGACCAAAGTTCAGATAGGCCTAATTTTTTTGGGGCAGTTGACTCACTGGCTACACCTTCTTCATACAAAACACCATTAACTGTTGACTGCAAACCAGATAGAGTGAACCTCAATTCCATTGGGGGATAACAAATTCCTTTATCGGCACAACCTTGTAACTCCATGCTCAAGATCATTCCTGAAGCATCTTTGTTATTGATTAAAGGAAGCAATATGCTGAAATCCTTTGGGTATGTTTCTAGCTCTTTGCCAAAGTTTTCATCGAATTTTATTTTTCCCTGAGGTAGTTGTGGGGCGCCCAGCGATAAATTGTCATTGTTTTTTATAAGCTTGAACTTGATTGATTCACGATAGATGTAATAACCCTTTGCAGGCGTTACATTCAAAGTAATTTCTTGCTTAGATTGATATTTAGCGCTGACCTGAAAGGCTTGCTCAGGCGCTAAAAAATTTTGCGCCTGAACTGTTATTGCACTAAAAACTAAAGCAAAGGAAATTAGTAATTTTTTAATCATTCTTGCTACTTATCTGTGCATTAAGCCATTCAGCATAATCTGATTCGACTTCATCAGCCTTGATACAAATAATTTCAGGGACATCATAAGGGTGGTTTTGTTTCAGCAGGCTCATCAGAGCTTGTTTGTTCGCTTCATTTGTTTTGAAATGAACCGGGTATTCTGTTGCCGTTTCAATTTGACCCTGCCAACGATATGTAGAAATACACTGGGATTGAACTTGCGCGCAGGCAGCCATATTTTTTTCTATGGCCAAGTCAGCCAATTTCTTGGCATCCTCTTGCTTCAAGACCGTTGTAATGATCAGGTAAATTGAATCCATCTCCCATTATCTTCCAAACAAAAAAGCCTGGCAAAACCAGGCTTTTTTATTGAACAGCGGGCTTTATTCTGCTGCTGGTGCTTCTGTAACTTCTGGGCGATCCAAAAGCTCAACCAAAGCCATAGGTGCATTGTCACCCACGCGGAAGCCGAACTTCAAAATACGCAAATAGCCACCTGGACGCGCAGCAAAGCGTGGGCCTAACTCTGTGAAGAGTTTGGTGACCATTTCACGATCGCGCAAACGATCAAATGCTAAACGGCGGTTAGCCAAGTTATCTTTTTTGCCTAAAGTAATGAGCGGCTCAACTACACGACGCAATTCTTTAGCTTTTGGCAAAGTTGTTTTAATGACCTCGTGCTGCAACAATGAATTAGACATGTTGCGCAACATCGCTAAACGATGTGAGGATGTACGATTTAATTTACGAAGTCCGTTTCCGTGACGCATGGTGGCTCTTCCTTTCTATTATTTCTCAAGACCTGCAGGAGGC
>JBEIOY010000069.1:0-6868 GCA_040377355.1 Burkholderiaceae bacterium
ATATGCACCATTGATAAAAACTGAAAAGGTTAAAGCAAGATTTACTGGTGCGCATGATATTACGCATGACATCAAAGAGTTTATTTTTGCTTCTGATCAACCGGCAAATTTTCACCCAGGTCAATATGCACTTTTGACGTTTCCTAAGATGGGAGTTAAGCGCGCATACTCGATGTCTAATTTGGCGAACTCTAAAGGCGAATGGTGCTTTCAGATTAGAAAAGTCCCAAATGGAAAAAGTACAGATTTTCTATTTAATGAGATTTCAACTTCAGATGTAATAGAAATTGATGCGCCATATGGCATGGCTTATGTCAGAGATAACCCTAGAGATATTGTGTGTGTGGCTGGTGGTTCAGGCCTTGCTCCCATGGTGTCGATTGCTAAAGGCGCATCTGCACATGGTTTCCTAAAAGATAAGAACTTGCATTTTTTCTATGGCGGTCGAAGTTATAGAGATGTTGGTGTTGAAACGCAACTAATCAACATACCGGAATTTGGAAAAAAAATATTTTTCCATCCAGTTGTTTCTGAATCATCAGAAGAGAATTTAAAGCATTGGTCTGGTGAATTTGGATTTGTACATGAGTCAGTTGAAAAGAGGCTAGGAGAGGGCATTAAAGATTATGAATTTTATTTTGCTGGACCGCCACCGATGACTAAAAGTTTGCAAGAAACATTGATGCTGAAACATCAAGTTCCATTCAATCAAATTCATTTTGATCGTTTTTTCTAAAAATAATTTATCAACAACAAGTAAGGGGGATCTATGAAGTCACTAATTAAAGGAACATTGCTATTAGCATTAGTTTCTAACTTGGCATTTGCCGTAACAAATGAGGATATTGAGGCTTCTTTTAATCCTTATAAAAAGGGAATGCCAACTATTCCGGGTTATACGGCTGGCATGGTCATTAACAAATCTAACGTTGATAACTTTAAAGACTATTTGGATCCAGCAACGTTTGCACTTGTAGCTGATGGTTCATTAGAGTTGACCACTGAACAGGGCCATTCAGTCATGCTGCATCCTAATTATGTTGCTGCTACTCAAAAAAATGCAGCCAATGTGAAGTTAGGCGCAAATCCAGGCACGATTGATGGATATGTTGCCGGTCGACCATTTCCGATGAATCCGCAAAAAAATGATCCTAGAGCCGGTGAAAAATTAGCGTTCAACTATAAGTACTCACAAATTACTGGCGATAGCGGGCGAATTTTCCCTTTTTACTGGACATATATTGACTATAAAACTGGAAAAAAAGAGAAACGTGTTGAGTTCGATTTTAATTTTATTAGTCTGAAACATCGCACAACTCAAAATCCAATAGAAGATATAAAACCCAACCCATCTAATATTTATAGAAATATTTACTTAAAAGTATTAGCCCCTCAGGATCTAAAAAACACTCAGTTATTGATTCAACGCTTTGACGATGATGTTAAACAAGATGACTCATTCTTATATCTTGGTTTCCAACGTCGCGTGCGTCGTTTGCCTACTGGACAGACAACAGACTCATTCTTGGGTTCTGATTTGATGATTGAGGATTTTGAAGGTTATAACGGCCGCGTACTTGATGCCGAATGGAAGTATGTTGAATCTAAAGTCATGTTTACACACTTCTATCGACATAGCGAGCTAAAGGATACTGAAGCAAAAGATTCTGATGGCTACGGTATGGCAAAGTTTGGTGGCAAGAGTGCGTGCTTTGCAAATACACCATGGAGTCCTCGTTTAGTTCACGTCCTTGAGGCTGTGCCTACCAATAAAACAAGCCCTATTGGTAAACGCGTGATGTACATGGATGCTCAAACATCTATTTTCCCAATGATATTGATTTACGATAAAAAGGGCGCATTATGGAAGCGTTGGGATGTTGGGTTTAGTGATTCTGCCCACCATGCCCCGCAAAACAAAAATGCAGGCATTGCAATTTATACAACTGCCTCCATGTTGGATGTGCAAAACCAACATTGCACTGCATTGCAATTAAAAATGATCAGCGATCCTAAGTTGAATCCTCCTAATATATTTACTGTGCAATATATGAGGGGCGGAGATTAATTAAAAATTGTTTTACAAGAGCGTTTTTTTGTTTTCACTCTTGTATTCAATCACTCCTTTTTACTGGGAGTGTTGATCTTGTTAATATGGGAAACAAGGTCAGTTGCGCCCCCCTTCTCTCCGCGGAAAGAGAGAAGGGGGTTTTTCATTAATCATTTACTCAGGAATCAATATGGCAAGCTATAAATTATCTGGGGGTTGTGCTTGTGGCAATTTTCGTTATGAATTTAATGGCGAGCTAGCAATGGCAGTTCATTGTCATTGTAGAGATTGCCAAAAATCTAGTGGCACTGGATCGGCTGCTGTTTTTGCTACGAATCGTACTAGTTACACATTCACCGGTGAGGCAAGTTCTTATAAATTTACTGGCGATAGCGGCAAAATTGTTGAAAGATTTTTCTGCCCTAATTGTGGATCACCTTTATTCAGCCATGCTGAAGTTCTCCCTGACTTAATTTTTGCTCGGATCGCTAGCTTAGATGAGCCATCTCAGATTAAGCCAAGCATGCATATTTATTGCGACAGTTCTCAGATTTGGGATAGGCCCAATGATCATTTGGCTAAATTTGGAAAAATACCGACTTAATTTTTTAGTCTTTCTTTTTCTTCTTTTTGTCTTTTTTCTTGGATTTCTTCTCTAGTTTCTCTTTATTGCCATTGGCGTAGACAGCCCATTTTTTAATTTCTTCCAATAGCTCCTCAAGATCTTCATAAGGTAACTCTTTGAAATTAGTTAAACTGATAGAACCAGTTTCTTGTAATTGTTTAACAGCTTCTTCATAGTTATACATATCTAACTCCCTTGTATGTGAGCATTGTCGATGATTGATGTGTCAATATGAAGACAAATAAGGCAAGTCACAAAAGTTTCACTAAAGCGCCTTAATTAACGTTGTGAGATATCACTGAACTGTCATGAATCTATCATATAGTTCCATTATTATGGAATTATGAAAAATATAGATGCCGTTCAATCCTTTTTAGCCCTTGGTCAAGAATCAAGGCTCAACATCTTTCGCCTAATTGTGCAAAAAGGCGCTGAAGGGATCACCCCTTCAGAGATCAAAGAGAGTTTGGGTATACCGGCGGCAACCTTGTCTTTTCACCTCAAAGAACTTTATCAGGCCAATCTTATTTTGGTCGAGCGCCAAGGCAGAAACTTAATTTACCGCCCACATGCGGAGCAGGTGACCGGTCTTATGGACTTCCTCTTGTTTAATTGCTGTGGTGGTCAACCTTGTGCAACCAAAGAAAATAATTCAAGTATCGCAGGGGTCAAATAATGAAGCGCATGCATATCCACGTTGGCGTGACAAATCTAAAAGAAAGCATTTCTTTCTACACAAAGATGTTTGCTACAGAACCAACCATTGAAAAAACCGATTACGCCAAATGGCAATTGGAAGATCCAAAAATCAATTTTGCTATTTCAGCCAGAGGTGCCGCTGAGGGCCTTAATCATTTGGGTATCCAGGTGGAAGACGCTGCAGAGCTTTCTGACATGAAGACTCGTTTAGACACATTGCAAGCGGACTTAGTTGAGGAAGAGGGCACTGCTTGCTGTTATGCAAAATCAGACAAGTACTGGGTGAATGATCCATCCGGTATTCCTTGGGAAACTTTTCATACCTTGGATTCAATTCCTGTTTTTAATGAGGCACCAGTAAGCAGTGCAGAAGCCAATGCTTGTTGCGTTCCAGCTACCACCGCTAGCATTTCAATTGGATCAATCAAAAATTCAACAAAAAGCTGCTCATAAGCTTGTGACTCTATCAATTATTTAATTCGACATATAAAAGCAAACTTAAGAAAAATTAATTATGAAAAAATACAACATCCTTTTTTTATGCACACACAATTCAGCACGTTCTGTTCTAGGTGAAGCGATTGCTTCAACACATGCCAGTGGTCGTTTTGTGGGTTTCTCAGCAGGCTCAACACCTGGCACCAAAGTTAATCCATTTGCAGCAAAACTTGCTAAAGAGATGGGTTATCCAGAAGATAAATTATCTTCAAAAAGCTGGGATGTTTACGGTAAAGAAGATGCGCCTCAAATGGATTTCATCATCACCGTGTGTGATAACGCAGCCGGTGAGGTTTGCCCATTTTGGCCAGGTAAGCCAGCCACTGCACACTGGGGGTACCCAGACCCATCGCAAGTGCAGGGCACTGATGATGACAAGAGACAAGCATTCAAAGAAGTCATGGTTGGCTTAAGAAAGCGCATGGATATCTTGGCAGCAATGCCATTAGAAAAACTTGATGGCATGACCATTCAGGCTGAACTTAAAAAGCTTGCTGAAGTTAAGTGATTAACAATACAAGAAAAAAATTAAACATATAAAACTAAGAACAAAACAAAAAAGAAAGAAACGCCATGGGTTTATTTGAACGTTACTTAACAGTCTGGGTGGCATTGGCCATCGTTTTGGGTGTGATTCTGGGTTTATCAATTCCTGGGATATTTCAGCTGAGTGCAGGTTTGGAATTTGCCAGCGTTAATTTGGTGGTGGCTGTATTAATTTGGGTCATGATTTATCCAATGATGGTCCAAATTGATTGGTCTGCCGTGAAGGATGTGGGTAAGAAGCCAGCTGGTTTGATGTTGACCATTGTGGTGAACTGGTTGATCAAGCCATTCACAATGGCTGCTTTGGGTGTTTTGTTCTTTGAGTATATTTTTGCTGGCTGGGTCAGTCCGCAAGATGCTTCAGAGTACATTGCCGGCATGATTCTTTTGGGTGTGGCGCCTTGTACAGCGATGGTGTTTGTGTGGAGTCAGTTGGTCAAGGGCGATCCCAACTACACTTTGGTGCAAGTTTCAGTCAATGACTTGATCATGGTTGTGGCGTTTGCACCGATTGCAGCTTTCTTGTTGGGCGTGACCAATGTCACAGTACCTTGGGAAACCTTGGTTTTATCAACGGTTCTTTATGTGGTTTTGCCTTTGATGGCAGGCATGATCACGCGCAGCGTCTTGCAAAAAAAATCATCTGATGCGATTACTTCATTCGTTGCGAGCATTAAACCTTTGTCAATCCTTGGTTTGATTTCTACAGTGGTTTTGTTGTTTGGTTTCCAAGCTCAGACCATCATTGATAAGCCCTTGGTGATTGGTTTGATTGCCATTCCCTTGATCATTCAAACCTACGGGATTTTCTTCATCACCTATTGGGGCGCGAAATTATTGAAGTTACCTCATCAAGTAGCAGGCCCTGCTTGTTTGATTGGAACCTCCAACTTCTTTGAATTAGCTGTTGCCGTGGCCATCTCTCTCTTTGGTCTGAATTCTGGGGCGGCTCTCGCTACCGTGGTGGGAGTTTTGGTTGAGGTGCCAGTGATGTTGTCATTGGTGGCCTTGGTCAATCATTGGGGTAAAAAAACGGCGTAAAACACAAAACTGTCACAATTCTTGTCTATAAACTGCCCTTTTCAAAAGGGCAGTTTATTTTTAAGCCATTGATTAAATTGACTATTTAAAAAAATTTATTCAATAAACCTGCCCATTTGCTAATGTCACAAAACTTTCATATAGACTAGGTAAAGTCCTCTTTGTCGCGATGTGCGTCATTGAATAAGGAATATATATGAAAGCGTTTTTTACAAAATCTTTAGTTGCTGGTGCGATTGCACTTTCAACGGTAACAACAGCTTTTGCAGCAGACATCACTGGTGCAGGCGCTACATTCCCTTACCCAATCTATGCAAAATGGGCTGAGGCTTACAAAGCTAAAACAAAAACTGGTTTGAACTATCAATCAATCGGTTCTTCAGGCGGTATCAAGCAGATCAACGCTAAGACAGTTGACTTTGGTGCGACTGATAACCCAGTTAAGTTTGAAGACCTTGAGAAAGCTGGCCTTGTTCAGTTCCCGGCCATCATCGGTGGTGTAGTACCTATTTTGAACGTTGATGGCATCAAACCAGGGCAGTTAAAAGTGACTGGCGATGTATTGGCTAAGATGTTCATGGGTACCATCGTTAACTGGAATGACAAGCAAATTGCTGCATTGAATCCAGGCGTTAAGTTGCCAGATGCTAGCATCACAGTTGTTCATCGTGCAGACGGATCAGGTACAACAGCAATCTTTACTGATTACTTAGCTAAAGTAAACGCTGACTGGAAGAATACCGTTGGTGCTGGTGCTGCTGTTAAGTGGCCTGCAGCTTCCTCAATCGGTGGTAAGGGTAACGAAGGTGTTGCTGCTAACGTGAGCCGTGTGAAAAACTCAATCGGTTATGTTGAGTATGCATACACCAAGAAGAACAACACACCGTATTTCAATTTGGTTAACCAAGCTGGTCAGACAGTTAAGCCTGATGATGAGACATTTGCAGCAGCTGCGGCTGGTACAGATTGGTCTAAGATTCCTGGTATGGGCGTATTTATCACCAACGCTCCAGGTGCTAAGTCATGGCCAATCACTGGTGCATCATTCATTTTGATGTACAAGCAGCCAGCAAATAAAGCAAGCTCAGCTGAAGTATTGAAGTTCTTTGACTTTGCCTTCAAAGAAGGTAAGCAGATGGCGGCTGATTTGGACTATGTACCAATGCCAGACTCTACAACAGACTTTATTCGTAAGAATGTTTGGAATCAAATCAATACTAAGTAATTGTCTGTAAATTTACTCAATATTAATTGAGTAATTGTTGAAAAAGTTAAAGCCCGATGTCGGGCTTTAACTGTTAATTTAGGAATCATATGAATACCAGTCAGTCTTCTGACATGTTGACGCCTCAGGCAAAGAAGGTTCTGAAGATACAAAAAATTCAGGATTTTGTTTTCCATAAGTCAAC
>JBEIOY010000185.1:0-2699 GCA_040377355.1 Burkholderiaceae bacterium
GCAGGTATAGGCATGAGCCTGTCCTCCTTAGCGGTCACACTGAACGCTTGGCGCTTAAGAAAAACAAGTGAATGATCTCTTGTAATGATGAATGAGATAGACTAGTTGCATGGAAAGCCTTTATTTACTCATCCCAATGTCACTGGTTGTTGTCGCTGTGATTGTTTTGATTTTGTATTGGGCCGTAAAAAGTGGCCAATTTGAAGATTTAGAGGGACCAGGCCATTCTATTTTGATGGATGACGATGTTTCATCCACTCGAGGCATAGACAAATCACCTCCAAGCACTTCAGTTAAGCAAAAAGAATAATTTTTAGCTCCATCACTTGATCTATATCAAGGTCTTCTTCCCCTTCAATTTTTACAATCGCCATAGGATTAATCGGCCTATCGGCTAGTAAGGGAGAAACCATGGGATTTACCGTGGGTAATACGCAAGACAACTTTAACTACAAAGTTGTTCGTCAATTTGCCTTGGTAACAGTGCTTTGGGGCATTGTGGGCATGTTGGTAGGAGTCATTTTGGCTGCACAGCTAATTTGGCCAGATATCACCATGAATATTTCTTGGTTGAGTTATGGTCGTTTGCGCCCACTACACACCAATGCTGTGATTTTTGCCTTCGGTGGCAGTGCCTTATTCGCAACTTCCTATTACATCGTGCAGCGCACCTGTCAGGTCCGCTTATTTTGCGATAAGTTAGCAGCTTTCACGTTTTGGGGTTGGCAAGCAGTGATTGTTGCTGCCGCGATCTCATTGCCTTTGGGTTTTACAACATCAAAAGAATATGCAGAGCTTGAGTGGCCAATTGATATTTTGATCACCTTGGTCTGGGTTGCTTACGCTGTGGTTTTCTTTGGCACATTGATCAAACGTAAAACAAAACACATCTATGTTTCTAATTGGTTTTTTGGTGCATACATCTTAACAATTGCCATGCTGCACATTTTCAATAACTTGGAAATGCCGGCTAGTTTGTTTAAATCTTATTCTGCTTATTCGGGCGCGCAAGATGCCATGATTCAGTGGTGGTATGGCCACAATGCGGTTGGCTTTTTCTTAACCACCAGCTTTTTGGGCATGATGTATTACTTCATTCCTAAGCAAGCAGAGCGCCCAATTTATTCATATCGTTTATCGATTGTGCACTTCTGGGCGTTGAATTTCACATATATGTGGGCTGGCCCTCACCATCTACAACACACAGCCTTGCCTGACTGGACTCAATCTTTAGGCATGGTCTTCTCATTGATCTTGTTGGCACCTTCATGGGGCGGCATGATCAACGGCATCATGACTTTGTCGGGTGCTTGGCACAAATTGCGCCGTGACCCGATCTTGAAGTTCTTGATCACTGCCTTGTCTTTCTACGGTATGTCTACGTTTGAAGGTTCAATGATGTCTATTAAGACTGTGAATAGCTTGTCTCACTACACAGACTGGACCATTGGCCACGTGCACTCTGGTGCATTGGGTTGGGTAGCGATGATCACGATTGGTTCTATGTATTACTTGATTCCACGTTTAGTGGGTCAAAAAGACATGCACAGCACCAAGTTAATTGAATGGCATTTCTGGATTTCTACTATTGGCGTGGTTCTTTATATTGCTGCTATGTGGATTGCTGGTGTGATGCAAGGTTTGATGTGGAGAGCCTTTGAATCTGACGGCACTTTGACATACAGCTTTGTTGAATCAGTTAAAGCAACTTATCCGTTCTACATGATTCGCTTATTGGGCGGCGTATGTTTCTTGTCTGGCATGTTTGTGATGGCCTATAACGTTTTGAAAACTATTCAAAATAAGAAATTTGTAGATGCGCCAATTCCAACTGGTAATTTGGCAGCTGCCCACTGAGCATAAGGAGAGATACCATGTCTGATAATAAAAAATTCTTCTCCCACAACACACTTGAAACCAATGTGGGTTGGCTGATTGTGATGACAGTGTTTGTTGTGGCCATTGCTGGCTTAGTGCAAATCGTGCCATTGTTTTTCCAGCATTCAACCACCAAACCTTCTGAGGGTATAGCGCCATATTCAGCGCTTCGTTTGGCTGGTCGTGATGTGTATCAGCGGGAAGGTTGTTTAGGTTGCCATTCACAGCACATTCGTACTTTGCGCTCTGAAACGGAACGCTACGGCCCATATTCAGTGGCTGGCGAATCGGTGTTTGACCACCCATTCTTATGGGGTTCTAAGCGCACGGGCCCAGATTTAGCTCGTGTGGGTGGCCGTTATTCTGATGATTGGCATCGCATTCATTTGCGCAACCCTCGAGACGTTGTGCCTGAATCAAATATGCCTGGGTACCCATGGTTGGCAAAAGCCCCTGCAAGCAATGTTGGCGATATCTCTGCTCACATGAAAGCCCTGAGCCGCTTAGGCGTTCCTTATACAGAAGAGCAAATTTCTAACGGCCCAAAAGAGCTTGAGGGTAAGACTGAAGAAGATGCTTTGATTGCTTACTTGCAAGGACTTGGCACCAATCGTCGTGCGGTTGATCCTGTTAAGAAAACTGTCAATTAATAAACAAAGCTAAGAGAGATCAATGGAAAATATTGTGCCTTACTTATCAGCAACATCAACTATTTTAGGTTTGGTGTTTTTTGTGGGCATTATTTGGTGGGCATGGTCTGCCAATCGCCAGACTGCTAATGATGAGTCAGCACAGTTGCCCTTCAATCTCCCAGATGAATA
>JBEIOY010000116.1:0-4681 GCA_040377355.1 Burkholderiaceae bacterium
AATAGCGAGTTGGCTACTGCAGTAACTTTGACCAGTGCTAATGGCTACGCTGCCAGCACAACTCGCATTATTGGCACCAATAGCAGTGAAGTGGTTCCATCGTCAGCAACAGGAACCGGTGGTTTCTTGGCCAGCAACTATGACATTACTTACACCCCTGGTAGCCTGGCCATTACCCAAAAAACATTAACAATCACATCTAACAATCAATCAACTACTTATGGTTCAGCATTGGCCTTGGGTAGTAGCGCATTTACAAGTGTTGGATTAATTAACGACAACACCATTACTGGTGTGACCCTAAAACAAAATAGCAATACCACAACCCCAGCGCTCCAAGAGGTCGGCGCTTACGAGGGTGCTATTAATGGTATTTTGGCCAGTGCTGCCACGGGTTCTGGTTTAAGTAACTACGCGATCACTTATTTACCTGGTACCTTGACGATCAATGCCTTGAATACAGTGACTTGGACCGGTGCAGGTGTTAACAATAATTGGTCAACTGCTGCAAACTGGACAAATAACGCTATTCCATTAAGATCAAATGTGACTAATGTGATTATTCCAAATGGATACACGGTTAACTTTGATGCGACCACCGCAGATAATGCCAATAAACCAACCAGCACGATTGCCAATAACAGCACTTTGGTTTTTAACCTCAGTACAGCATTCAACTTAGCTAATGAAATTTCTGGCTCTGGTTCGATTAATCAACAAGGAAGTGGCACTCTAACAATCAGCGGTCGCAACACGGCTTATTCAGGTAATACTCAAATCAACTCATCTCGTTTACATCTCGCCAACTCTAGAGCGCTGGGTTCTGGCTCAGTTGTTTCAAATGGTGGTGGTTTAAGTATGGATGGATCAGTGGAATTGCCATCTCTTAATATCAATGGCAACGTGGTTCTTCACAGCAATATATACACAACAGGTGCTCAGAGTTATAACGGCAATTTAGAGATTGCTGTTAACGGTAATACAAGTCTAGAAACCATTAATTCAAACATTACGTTCAATGGCACGATTACCGCCGGTATCAACTCAAAAGGTAATCAACGATCACTATTGATTAGCGCTGGTCGCGGAACTGTTGTGTTTAATGATCGCGTTGGTTCAGACCGTGGCTTATATGCCAACTTTAACAACAACAATGTCAACCCTTACACCCTGAGCGTAACAGCTGCTCGGATTGAAATCAAAGCAGATATTTTGACTTTCGAAAATCAAATTTATAACGGTTCTGTATTCATTGGTGACAACGGTACTAACGGTTTGATTCGCACATTGATCTCTGTCGACCCAAGCATCAAGTTCAACGGAACTGTGGATGACTTGGTTCTCAATACTCACGAATTGGTTGCCAAAGCGATTGCCGTTAACTACTCAGGTACACCTGTTGTCGAGTTTGTGGGTGATGTTGGTGGAACTCAAGCATTGGCATCATTAGCTGCTGTCACTGGTACACAGCTAACATCTATTGGATCACAAGTGGGGGATATTTCAAGTAATCCTGTAACCTATAATGGCGTATTGACTATTGGTGGAAGCGTTACTACAGCTGGCAATCAATCTTATACAGGCAATCAAATTGTCTTGGGTTCTACGTCTAATCAACAGCAAGTCTTTAAAACAACCGATAGCGGTAATCTAGATTTCAACGTTGGCATGCAACCTAACGCCATTCAAATAAAAAATACGATCAATAATCATGAATTGATCATTGATTTGGGGCGTGGTAACTTGGGTGCCTCTACTGAAACTGCACTAGCTACAGCCGGTATAAGCTTTAAAGAAGTTGTGCCATTTGTATCAAACATAGATTTACACTCAGACATCAAGCGACAGCGCACAGCGCTAGCAACTGATATTAATGATTTAGATGATTTGGTAGCCGACATCGATATTGGTGTTGTTGAGGATGTTAGCGATACAACTAAGTGTGACTCAAGGAATGTTGATGAATGCTCTCAACCTAGGTAAGCAGTGGCAGGTAATTATTTTTTAAAAGAGGTTTCCTGGCGTATGGGTTTCAAACAGAGCGATTCAATATGTTCCTATAAAGTGTAGAAGCTGGCAACCTATAATGCATTGATGATGGTTTTGATAAGTTATGAAAAATTCTGGTTTACAACTGCATTCACCCCTCGCTGAGCAGGCACTATCTTTCTCATTGAAAAAAAGGGTGGTGCAACAGGTTTTTGCTGGTGTTGTAACGATTCACGTCATTATTTTCTTGGTTGCCATCTTTGGTTTTCCTACTTTTAAAATAGCTAGAAAACCTGACATCACGATTGAGATCGGTGCAGCACCTCCAGCATCCAGCGGTCCTGCCAGTATCGCCAAACCAACACCCCCAGTTACATCCAAAACTCAGTCTAAAGAAGTTGCTCAGCCGATGGCTCAAGATCCCGACAGTCCGGTAGCTAAATCTCAGCCACAAACATCCAGTGCAGCGCCTCCACCTGTAGCCAGTGC
Source organism: Burkholderiaceae bacterium (assembly GCA_040377355.1). Taxonomy (GTDB): domain Bacteria; phylum Pseudomonadota; class Gammaproteobacteria; order Burkholderiales; family Burkholderiaceae; genus Polynucleobacter. Next base: position 2,479 of record JBEIOY010000116.1, read on the forward strand.
ATCGGGTGGCCCAGCATCCGCTCCAACGGCGGATGCTGATTACAAAGCATCTTATTTACAAAACCCTAAACCACCTTATCCACCATTGGCATTTAGATTAAGGGTTGAGGGAAAAGTAGTTTTAATTGCTGAAGTGTTACCCAATGGTCAATCTGGCTCAGTGCAAATACATGAAAGCAGCGGCAATGAAATGCTCGATAAGTCAGCTTTGGAAACCGTAAAAAAATGGAGATTCACGCCAGCCAGAAAAGATGGGGTCATTGTTACTCAGGCAGTTCGCATTCCAATCACATTCAGTTTAAAAAATCGTTAAAGATAAAAAGGTAAATCATGGACTCATTCATCGTGCATCTTGTTTTGGTCATTTTGATTGCATTGTCAATTGCCACTTGGTCAATTGCCATCATCAAAATTAAACAACTGAAAAAAGTTGCAATTGATACAACTGCTTTTACTCAGTCATTTTGGGCTGCTAAAGATTGGCAAGAAGGGGAGTCGGTTGCTTCTCAGCATCAAGGTGATGTGGCTTCACTAGCTAAGCTAGGGTTCAAAGAATTCAATGAATACATCAACAATCCAGGTAGTCTTAAATTCTCCGGTGATGTTCATGAGGTCCTCGATCGCCCGATGCGTCAAGAAATTCAAAGAATCTTGCGTCGCCATGAACGTGGTCTAGCTGAATTGGCCTCGATTGGTTCAACTGCGCCATTCATTGGCTTATTCGGAACAGTTTGGGGCATTATGAATGCCATGCAAACTATCAGTGCCAGCGGTCAAGCCAGTATTGATGTTGTGGCTGGTCCGATTGGTGAAGCTTTGATTGCCACAGCCATTGGTATTGCAGCAGCATTGCCAGCTGTTTTGTTCTATAACTATTTTTTGCGCAAAATGAAGATTTGGGTCACTGAGTTAGACGGTTTTACTGAAGATTTTTTAAGACTCGCCTCTCGCGAATCATCCAATAAAAAATAGAGACACTCATGCAAAATAAAAACGGATCTGATGATGCAATGATGGCTGAGCTGAACGTCACGCCCTTGGTGGATGTGATGTTGGTTTTATTGATTATCTTCATTGTGACGGCGCCTATGATCGTGCCGCAATCAATGAAGGTCAATTTACCCAAAACTCAAGCAGTTTCTCAGCAAGACAACGCTAAAAATGCTCAGCTCATCGTTGAAGCTAATGGCCAGGCTACTTTTGAGGGGCAGCAGGTATCCGATAAGGACCTGGGACAGCTTTTAAAGGATAAGTCTTCTACGCCACAATTTCAGCTTCAAGTCAGCGCTGATAAAGCAGTTCCTTATGGGCGAGTGGCTGAAATCATGGCCATTTCCCAAGCCAATGGTGTTACTAAGATGTCCTTTGTGAGTGTTCCCGTCACAAAGAAGTAGCTTTTTCACTCTTATCGCTCACTTATCAGCTAACTAGTTCTAAGAACTATAAGCTTGCTGCATAGCGGCATAAGTTATTGATTTAATTGACTCTATGGCTAATTGCTAAATATCCTACGAAGTCCTACATTACTCATACTTCATAAAAAATGAAGGTATCGAGGACATATTTTGGGGCTTTTCAATAAAACAAAAAAAATGAATTCATCGGACTCACAAGAGTCCTTTGATACATTGATTGGCTCTGCCACCAGAATAGAAGGTCGTATGGTGGTCAATAAAAGCATCCGCTTGGATGGAACCATTGAAGGTTCAATTGAATCTCCTAACGATAATCAAGTCACTGTTGCCATAGGCCATACAGGCTTGGTTCATGGTGATGTCAGGGCTCATCGAGTACTTGTTAACGGGCAGGTTGACGGCAATATTTACGCCCGTGAAAAATGTGAACTACATGAAACATCAAAAGTTAAAGGAGATATCCACTATGGTTTATTGGGTATCGAACACGGCGCTGAAATTCTCGGTTTGATGGTTAAGAAAATCGAAGCCACTGGTGCGGTGGAAAGTGTCACTGAGGCAAGAAATCTGATTGATAAGATCAGCAGGCCAGACTAATCAGCTAGCACGACTATCCTAACAACCTCTCCAAGTCATATGCTAACCAAAACCTTGCTCAACGAACCCTCCATCAATGGGGATAAGTTAAAACAAGCAAGAATAGATAAAAATTTATCAGAAGCGGAACTGGCTCACGCTTGCGTCTTAGCACCCAAACACATCGTTCAACTAGAAAATGGTGAGAACTC
>JBEIOY010000015.1:0-14628 GCA_040377355.1 Burkholderiaceae bacterium
GACATTGGGATGAGTAAATAAAGGCTTTCCATGCAACTAGTCTATCTCATTCATCATTACAAGAGATCATTCACTTGTTTTTCTTAAGCGCCAAGCGTTCAGTGTGACCGCTAAGGAGGACAGGCTCATGCCTATACCTGCGATCCAAGGATTCACCAATCCCATCATTGCAATAGGTATGGCAAGCACGTTATAAACAAAAGCCCAGATTAAATTTTGGCGCATGATAGTTTTAGTTTTATCTGCGAGATCTAAAGCTTGCGATAAAGGTTTTAATGATTCCGTGGTCAACACAGCGTCAGCCCCAGCTTGGGCCAATGGCGCACCACTGCCGACCGCAACAGAGATATTGGCCTTTGCCAAAAATGGCGCATCGTTCACTCCATCACCAACCGCCCAAACCACCTTGCCTTCTTTTTGCAAAGCCTCGCTGAATAAAAATTTATCTTCAGGTAATGCCCCGCCTCGATGATCCTCAATCCCAAAGTAGCGCGCCCACCATGCAACCGTTTGTTGATCATCCCCTGATAGAAGATGTACTTGAATACCTCTTGCTTGAACCTGTTGAATAAATTCCATGGCCCCTGGTCTTGGAGTATCAAGCAAAGCAAATACCGCCAACAATCCTTGATCATCTTTTAAATAAATCAAACTGGCTTGTTCGTTTTCTTGATCAATTGAGATGGGTTCAAGGTTTAACCATTGACGGGCACCCAGCTGATAAATACCAGAATGCAAACCTTTTCCCAATTCACTGACAGGGGCTTGATTCAAGATGACTGGTTGAATCTGCTGCTTTTCTGCCGCCTCTAAAATTGCCAAACCCAAAGGATGCTTTTGTCCAGACTCCATCGCTGCAGCAATTGCCAGTACTTGTTGCTCTGTGTAACCAGAGCGCAAAGCTAAAATAGTTTTTAACTCAGGATGCCCTGTGGTGAGAGTTCCTGTTTTATCAATCACCAAATCTGTTGCCTTGGCCAAAGTCTCCATCACATGACCTCTCACCACCAACAAACCTAATTTTGTAATAGCTCCTTGAGCAGCTGCCATCGCTGCAGGGGTGGCCAAAGACAAGGCACATGGGCAACTTGCCACCAACACTGCAACGGCAGTTTCCCAAGCCTTAAGAGGATCTAAGAAATACCAAGCAATCGCAGTAAGACCTGCAGCAGCCATCAAGAAGACGACAAAATAACCAGCCCATTTTTCTGCCAAACCAACCACTTGAGGTTTTGCTAATAGGGCTTTATCAAGTAATGAGGCAATGCCTGCAATTCTTGTACCCTGCCCTAAAGCAGTGATGCGCATCACAATAGGGCTGACAATGTTGTGACTTCCTGCATATAGAACATCGCCAACTTTTTTAGACACTGAGCGAGACTCTCCAGAGAGAATCGCTTCGTTCAAACTGGCCTCGCCCGAAAGCAAAACACCATCCACCGGAATCACATCACCCGGAGAAATCCGTAACACATCACCAACCACGCATCTGACCACCGGCACCGATTTAGTTAAATCAGCATTTGGATAATCTTCAAATCGATCACAAGTCGAAGGCAATTGCTTTGCTAAAGCCTCTGCACCACCCTGCGCATCCTGTCTGGCCAATAGCTCTAAATATCTTGCCCCAAGTAAAAATGCAATGAACATGGTGATGGAATCAAAGTAGCTTTCACCAACACCCAAGACCAAACTGATCGTTCCTGCAATGAAGGCCAAGGCAATCGCGAGAGATACGGGCACATCCATGCCCAACATACCTGTTTTAGGAAAGTTTCGAATACTGTGCCAAGCAACTACAAACATGGGGCCGGCCGAGTAAAGAACCACAGGAACGGTCAAGGCCCAACTGGTCCAGCCCAACAATAATTCTTGTTCGACGAGCAGATCTTCAGCGCCAGTGTATGTAGGCCAGGCATACATCATGACTTGCATCATTCCCAGCACGGCCACGCCCAAGCGCATCAACAAATGACGGCGTTCTTTTTTGGCTAAATCTGCACTCATGGATGGCTCAAAGGGCCATGCTTCATAACCAATCTGCTCAACTGAATGAAGCAATGCTGATAAATGAACTTCATTTGGATTGAATCTGACCGTGGCTCGCTGAGTCACATAATTGATTTGTACATCTTTAACGCCAAACAGTCTTTTCAAGTGCTGTTCATTCAGCCAGACGCAGGCAGCGCAGCGAATCTTCTCCAAACGCAAGGTGGTTTCAACTTCGCCCGCATATTCTGATGAAGCTCGCGTGAATCGATCCATCAAGACTGGGTCGTCATACGCCAAAAGAGCTTCGGGCACTTGATCCGTTAATTGACCAAGATCATCTGGCTTTTGACCCAGCGGGATGCGTCGCGCATAAAAGGCTTCTAAACCTTGACCATGGATTGTTTGCGCAATTGCCAAACAACCAGCGCAACAAAAGTAACGAGGCAATCCGCCAAGTGCTGCCTCATAAAGATTATCGCTGGCTAGATCGCTGCCGCAGTGATAGCAGTTATCGATTGAAAGTGGGGTCTCAGGCTTGGCATTCATCTCAGCCTGAGATTCTAGGCTTACTTTTTACTTATAGGACACTCTATCCAATATTTTTTGCGCATAAATTTGATTTTTACCAATCGATGCAATCGAAATATTCTCTTGTTTGAAGTTTCCTAACTTAATTAATGCCTCATTAGTAGTTTTTACAGATTTCACAATCGGCCATTCATTATTTCCATTGGCAAAGTATTGTTGAGCTGAATCACTGGCCAAGTATTCAAGGAATTTAATGGCAGCAGCTTTATTGGGGGCATGACTCGCTACAGCACCACCAGCAATATTCATGTGAGCACCAGAGCTTGCTTGATTGGGCCAAATCAAACCGACTTTTGCCACAATTTGCATATCAGCTGGCTTGGTTGAGCGCATCATGCGAGCCAAATAATAAGAATTGGTCAATGCCGCCCCGCACTCTCCTGAAGCAACAGCTTTGATCTGATCTGTGTCACCGCCCTTAGGGGCTCGAGCCATATTTGTTACCATGCCTTTTGCCCAAGCTTCAGTTTTTTCTTCACCTTCACGCTCATACATCGCACCAATCAATGACAGCATATAAGGGTGTGAGCCCGATCGAGTGCAAACCTTACCTTTATTCACTGGGTCAGCTAATTTTTCATAAGTGTCAAGATTGTTTGGGTTCATGCTTGCTTTGTTATAAACAATCACGCGCGCTCTGCTCGAGAAGCCAAACCATTGACTGCCCTGACCAATATCATTTGAGCGGAAGTTTTTCGGAATCCTTGTGTCCAATACTTTCGATTGGATCGGCTGAAAGAAGCCTTCAATTTCAGCGCGCCAAAGTCTTGCGGCATCAACCAATAAGATCACATCTGCTGGACTATTTTTACCCTCACTGCGCAAACGCTCTAAAAGTGCGTTGTCATCGGCTTCAATGCGATTGATCTTGATGCCTGTTTGTTTCGTGAATTCAGCATATAAAGCTTCATCGGTTTGGTAGTGTCGTGCAGAATATAAGTTCAAAACTTGGGATGACTGAGATAATGCAGGTTTAGTAGCGGTTAAACCAACTGTTAAGCAAAAAGCAGGGACAATAGCCAATAGTGATTTTTTAATCGACAACATATGAAAAACAACTCCGATCAAGATAATAATTTAAATACAATTGAGAATAATTATCATCTAGATTACCACAACTCTCGTCGAGACTTTTTGACCCTGATCACTTTAAGTGCTCTTAGCGTCGGAGGACTGACGTCTTGCTCAAGTATTCCAAGTAAAAAACCTGTGATTGGTCTAGCTTTGGGTGGCGGTGCTGCGCGAGGCTTTGCTCATATTGGCGTGATCAAAGCACTTGAATCTCAGGGCATCTTCCCCAATCTGGTGGTCGGCACAAGCGCTGGCAGTGTGATTGCAGCCCTATACGCATCCGGATATCGAGGCATTGAATTACAAAAAATTGCTTTATCGCTCGACGAAGCAGCCATCACTGATTGGGCACTGCCCTTCTCCGGCAGATTTGGTGGCATGATCAAAGGGGACGCGCTTCAAGCCATGGTGAATCGTTTGGTAAAAAATCAAACCATTGAAAACATGCCAATGCCATTGGGCATTGTTGGCACTGATTTACAAACTGGTCATGGAGTTTTATTCCAAAGAGGTGACACAGGCCAAGCTGTTCGAGCTTCTTGTAGCGTACCCGGAATATTTCAACCAACCATTATTCAAGGGCGCGAATATGTGGATGGTGGATTGGTATCTCCTGTTCCGGTGAGATACGCCAAACAAATGGGAGCGGATATTGTCATTGCAGTCAATATCTCGACCGAACCTAGTACACAAGATAGCTCCGGTACCCTGGGAATTCTGTTGCAAACAACTTCAATCATGGGGAAAAGTATCAATACTTTTGAGTTAGATCTTGCTCAGGTAGTGATTCAGCCAGAATTAAAAGGTATGCGAGGCACCGACTTTAAGTCAAGAAATGCGGCAATATTGGCTGGTGAAGAATCTGTGATGAAACAGATTTCACAAATAAAGAGTGCGCTGAAAATGTAAAGGGTCAGAGATGACCAGTTTTACTGGTGCTGCCCAGCTGCGCTTAGAGACGACCGGTCTTATCTAAACGCTCTTGGAAATCAAGCAATAGTTGCTGGCGCTGCTCTTCTGACATCACATCAAAGCCATTAGAGTTATCAAGGCGGCGCGCGCCGTTGTAACGCTTTTCCCAATAAACCTTGGTCATGTCATCCACGCGAATCGACTTGCCTTTAGAGGGCGCATGAATAAATTTATTGTCGCCAACGTAAATACCGACATGAGAGAACGCATGACGCATGGTGTTAAAAAACACCAAATCGCCTGGACGCAATTCTTCTTTACCAATCTGCAAACCAACTTTGCTCATTTGCGCTGATTTGCGGGGCAACAAAAAGCCAAAGGTGTCATTAAAAACGTAACGCACAAAACCACTGCAATCCAAACCACTTTGAGGCGTGTTGCCACCCCAGCGATAACGAACACCAATTAACTGCATGGCGTTATTGATCAATATTTCAGTTTTATCAACAACCGCCGATGAAACTGTTGAGGCAAATGACTTTGGTAATGGCTCAGACTCAGTCAATGACTGAGCGAATGCCGGCCCCATTTGAAGGGAGCCGAACAAAACAGCGGCAGCAAAGAGATTGCGGTGTATTTTTGACATGAAAAGCAATTATAACCTGAACATTAGCTTACAAACAAATGGGGGGTTATAGCTCTTGATGTTTGATTTGTTTACCTTTTTTAAGGGTAATGATGCGGTGGGACATGGCCTCAACAACCTCAAGATCATGGCTGATCAAGAGGTAAGCCATGTTGTACTTATGTTGTAAATCTGAAAGTAAAGCCAGTATTTGCTTTTGAATCGTGACATCCAAAGCGGATGTTGGCTCATCCAAGACAAGTATTTGGGGTTTTAAGATCAAAGCCCTGGCAATCGCAATGCGTTGTCTTTGCCCACCAGAAAATTCATGGGGGTATCTGCTGTAAGCAGTCCGATCCAAACCAACTTCCTTCAAAACATCAATCACTTTTGTTTTTGTGGCATCCGGCGACAAGTCAGGTTGATGTAAAGACAGGCCTTCGCCAACAATTTGTCCCACTGTCATGCGAGGCGAAAGCGAGCCAAAAGGATCCTGGAAGATCACCTGGAAAGAAGCTCTTAAGCGACTACGCTCCGTTGCGTTTAATTTAAGCCAATCATGGCCTAAGACTTCCACCTGACCAGCTATTTTCGCGCCCGTTTGACCCAGCAAATCCAACAAAGCCATGGCCAAGGTTGATTTACCCGAACCTGACTCACCAATCAAACCCAAGGTTTCACCTTGGCGCAATTCAAGACTCACGTCTTTAACGACTTGTTGATATTCACGTTTCCATAAATCAGAAAAATGAAAGCCTCTAATAAATTGCTGAACGCCTCGGCCCAAAGCCCCCTTGCCCGCTTGAGGGTAAGCCACACTGACTTGTTCCGCTCTGAGTAACACAGGGGCAATGGGCACCAAAGGTAAGACATTGCGCACCGGCTTACTATTGACCAAGCTGTTGGTGTAAGGGTGATCAGGCTGATTAAAAACTTCTTCAGTTGATTTGCACTCCAATAACTTGCCTTGATACATCACTGCCACACGCTGGGCAAAATGACGAACCATATTCAAATCATGAGTGATCAAAATCACAGCCATGCCGCCATGTGACTTGGCGTCTTCTTGCAAATCTTTTAATAAATCCAAGATTTGAATCCGCAAGCTAGGATCTAGGGCAGTCGTTGGCTCATCAGCAATCAACAGTCTTGGTTTGCAAGCCAAAGCCATGGCAATCATTGCGCGTTGACGTTGACCGCCCGAAAGTTGGTGTGGGTAGTATGAAAAACGTTCGTCCGCCTGAGGAATCCCCGTTCTTTCAAGAAGTTCAATGGCGCGTTGCTGGCAAGTTGCATTACTCAAGGTTGGTTCATGGCACTGCACTGCTTCCATGATTTGATTGCCCACTGTGTAAAGTGGGTTCAGCGCAGTCATAGGCTCTTGAAAAATCATGGCAATGTCTTTGCCACGAATGTTGCGCATGCGGGCTTCACTCAATGCTAATAAGTTTTGAGTCTTCTGATTAATTTGACAATTAATCTCGCCAGTAATGTTGGCACCTTCTGGCAAAAGACCCATGATCGATAAACCGGTCAGTGTTTTACCCGAACCAGACTCTCCAACGATGGCAATTCTTTCGCCAACATTGATTTTTAAACTGAAGTCACTGATGACGGTTTTTCGTCCAAAACTTACATTCAGATTGTTGATATCAATCAAATTGAAATCTGCTGGACTCATGAGGCCGCCTTCACTGCTTTAGCGCGGCGCGTATCAAATGCATCGCGCATCGCATCACCCATGAATGTCAATAACATCAAAGTTCCAGCCAACACCAAAAAAGTAGACAAAGAAATCCACCAGGCATCTAAGTTGGCTTTACCTTGTGCCAAGAGCTCACCTAAGCTGGCTTGATCAGCGGGAACGCCTAAGCCTAAAAAATCCAAACTGGTTAAAGCCAAAATAGCACCACTCATACGGAACGGTAGAAATGTGATCACTGGGGTTAAGCTGTTTGGCAGAATATGGCGCCACATGATTTGTTGGCTTGACAAGCCTAAAGCTTGAGCAGCTCTGACGTATTCCAATGATCTATTTTTTAAGAACTCAGCGCGCACATAGTCAGATAGGCCCATCCAACCAAACAGTGATAATAAGATGATCAGTAAGCCGACACTGGGAGCAAAGATCGACGCAAAAATAATGAGCAAATACAGCTCAGGCATGGAGCTCCAAACCTCAATGATGCGCTGAGAAACCAAATCCACTTTGCCGCCAAAGTAGCCCATCACTGCCCCAGTCAGTACACCAATGGCAACGCCGATGATGGTAAGACACAAACCAAACAAGACTGATAAACGAAAGCCGTAAATCAGTCTCGCCACCACATCTCTGCCTCGATCATCAGTGCCCAGTAAATTGTCTCGCGATGGAGAGGCTGGGTTTGGTTCCTTGGCAAAGTAATTGAGTGTGTCGTAACGGTAGGTGATCAACGGATAAATCGCCCAATTACCTTTTTGACTGAATGTTTTTTTAATGTCAGGATCAAGATAATCGGTCGGAGTTGGAAAGTCTCCTCCAAAAGTAGTCTCAGGATAGTCCTTCACAATCGGTGCATACAAACTGCCTTGGTAACTGACTAAAATTGGTCGATCATTGGAAATGAGCTCTGCAAATAAACTCAACGCGAACAGACCGGTGAATATCCACAAACTCCAGTAACCCAAACGATTGGCTTTGAATCTAGCCCACTGATCACTTTCTCTTAATTGATGAAGCCAACCTTTTTTCATGATCGACCTCCCGATTGGCTGTCAAACTGAATACGAGGATCTACCAAGACATAGGCAATATCAGAAATTAATTTAGTGAATAAACCAATCAAGGTAAATAAATACAAAGTACCCAACACCACTGGGTAATCTCTTTTCATGACTGCTTCATAAGACAGAAGACCCAAGCCATCCAAAGAGAATAAAGTTTCAATCAACAATGAACCTGTGAAGAAGGCTCCAATGAATGCTGATGGAAAACCAGTGACCAACGGAATCATCGCATTACGGAAAACGTGCTTCCAGAGCACCATGTCTTCGCTCAAACCTTTGGCTCTGGCAGTGATCACATATTGTTTGCGAATCTCTTCTAAAAAAGAGTTTTTGGTGAGCATGGTGATGACTGCAAAATTACCCAACACCGATGCAGTGATTGGCAGAACCAAATGCCAAAAGTAATCCATGACTTTGCCAATCAAACTCAGCTCTGCCCAGTTATCAGAAGTCAAACCTCTTAAAGGAAATAGCTGGAAAAAACTTCCGCCACCAAATAGCACAAGCAAAAGAACGCCCAATACAAATCCTGGGATGGCATAGCCAATCAAAATCACCACACTCGTTGCCGTGTCAAAACGAGTGCCAGCGCGCACCGCTTTTTTAATGCCCAGCGGGATGGATATCAGATAAGTGATCAAGAATGTCCAAAGCCCTAAACTTATTGAGACGGGCATCTTGGATAGAACCAACTCTCCCACACTCTTATGCTGGTAATAGCTTTGCCCCAAATCAAACATGGCAAAGCGACCTAACATATTGATATAGCGCTCCCAAAGAGGCTGATCAAATCCATACAAGGCTTTAATTTCTTTCAGACGCTCTTCATCAATGCCTTGGCGACCGCGATAAAAGTTACCACCACCTGATGATTCAACGGCGGCAACGCTGGCATCACCCCGACCTTTGAGCTCAAGCATCATTTGCTCAACAGGACCACCTGGTACAAATTGAATCACCGCAAATGTCAAAGTGATGACGCCCAAGAGTGTGGGAATCATCAATAAAATTCGTCTAGCAATGTATCGCCACAATGTACTATTCATCGCGCGGCTCCTGCTTGAGTATTTGATGAAGGATTACGCCACCAGGTGGAAAGAATCCAGGATTCAGCTGCAAAATAATTAGGCGGTATTGAAAAACCCATGTCTGTTTTGTATGACACCCGATGTGTGGCACTGTACCAGTGCGGCACAATGTAATAACTATGAGTCAATACTCTGTCCAAAGCCCTGGTCGCAGTAATCAAATCTTTTCTAGTTTGTGCTTTGACAATTTCTGAAATCAAAGCATCCACTACAGGGGATTGCACCCCAAGAATATTATCTGAGCCCTTGGTGGTGGCAGATTGGCTACCATAGCGATCCCACAATTCATTGCCAGGACTTTGTGAATCAGGAAATTTCATGCTGGTCATTTGGAAGTCAAATTCTTCCAAACGTTTTTGATATAAAGCGTAATCAGTGGTTCGGATATCTACCTTCATGCCGAGTTTTTCAAGATTGCGCGCATAAGCGGTGACCAGTCGTGACATAGCGCCACCGTCGTCCATGAATTCAAAACGAAATGCTTGTCCTTGAGCATTTCTTAAAGCGCCATCTTTGTATACCCAGCCGGCTTGCGCCAACAACTCTCTGGCTTTTCTAAGATTTTGGCGCAAGCTAGAGGGTTCCTCAGTGGTCACAGGTAAAAGCATGGGACCCAAAACACCTTGAGGGAAATGTTGTGGGTAAGCTTTTTGCAAGGGCTCCAATAATTTTCTTTCTTGCGCACTTGGCAAGCTAGCAGCTTCATAGGATGCGCCTAACTCACTATTGGAAAAATAACTATCGATACGATGGTATTGGCCATAAAAAAGCTGACGGTTCATCCACTCAAAATCCAAAGCTAAAGTCAGGGCTTGACGAACGCGCTGATCTTTAAAGATCGGATGACGTGAGTTCATCACAAAGCCCTGCATTCCCGCCCCATTCCGATGCTGGAAATGTTGTTTTTTCAAACTGCCGTCTCTGAACTTAGGCCCCACATAACTTTTTGCCCAGTTCTTGGCTCGGTATTCAACCAATGTATCGAACTCACCAGCTTTGAATGCCTCTAAGCGCGTGGTGTCATCCTTGTATAAGCGGTAAGAAACTTTGTCAAAGTTAAAAAATCCAATTCGAACGTTCAACTGAGAACCCCAATAGTCAGGATTTTTCTTGAACACAATGTTTTTACCAATGTCATAACTCTCGATGAGGTATGGCCCACTAGCAATTGGTTTTTCAAAAGTAAATTGATTGAATGGCTTTCCCGCACCCTGCGCATCCTTGCCCCATTTTTCAGAGAAAACGGGCATTGATCCAACCAAGAGAGGTAACTCTGTATTTTTACGATGAAAATCAAAGCGAATCACTCGCTCAGAAATGATCACCGCTTGTTTGACATCCGCATAAACGGTTCTAAATTGCGGGCTTGCCAATTTACTCATCAAAGTATCAAAAGAGTATTTGACGTCTTTGGCTAGTACTGGAGAATTGTCATTAAAGCGTGCCAGTGAATTCAAACGAAAAGTCACGCTCAATTCGTCTTTGGCCAAACTCACATCTTCTGCTAGAAGCCCATAAGAAGACGCCACTTCATCAGCACTGCCGATCAAAAGACTTTCAAACATCAATTGAGCAACACCTGGCGCAGTAACACCCTTCATTGAAAAAGGGTTAAATTTGTCAAAACTGGTCCTGCGATCAGGATTAGGCAAAAACAAAGTTCCACCTTTGGGTGCATTTGGATTGACGTATGAGAAGTGTTTGAACCCAGGGGGATATTGCAAGTCGCCATACTGGGCAAAGCCGTGGGCGGCCAACGCACTCGTTGAGACACCCCACCCCGCCAAAACTGACAAGCTTAAAATGAGGGGTAAAAGTAAGGGTCTGATCATCTGCATGTGTGACAATTGTAATTAGACATTCACAAATTCAGCAAAAAGAAAAAAGGAAGCAAAAATGGGTTTCTTAGCCGGTAAAAAAATCGTCCTGACAGGTCTACTTTCTAACCGTTCAATCGCTTATGGCATTGCCAAGGCTTGCCACCGCGAAGGTGCAGAATTAGCTTTTACTTATGTGGGCGACCGTTTTAAAGAGCGTATCACTGAATTTGCCGCTGAATTCAATAGCACCTTGATTTTTGACTGTGATGTGGGCAGTGATGAGCAAATCGACAAGCTTTTTGCCGATTTATCAGCCACATGGCCTAAATTTGACGGTTTGATCCACTCCATTGGCTTTGCCCCGCGCGAAGCCATCGCTGGTGACTTCTTAGATGGTCTTTCAAGAGAGTCTTTCAAGATTGCTCATGACATTTCAGCCTACAGCTTCCCTGCCCTAGCAAAAGCTGCACTACCGATGTTGAACGACAAGTCAGCTTTATTGACTTTGACTTATCTTGGCTCACAAATGGTGGTGCCTAACTACAACACCATGGGCTTGGCTAAAGCATCACTTGAAGCCAGTGTGCGTTACTTGGCAAATTCAGTCGGTCCTAAAGGTATTCGTTGTAACGGCATCTCTGCTGGTCCGATCAAGACTTTGGCAGCTTCAGGCATCAAAGGTTTTGGCAGGATTTTGGATTTCGTTGAAGCCAATGCCCCTTTGCGTCGCAATGTGACGGTTGATGATGTAGGCAATGCCGCCGCGTTCTTGATGTCTGATCTTGCTGGTGGCATCACTGGCGAAATCACCTATGTGGACGGAGGCTTTAGCCACGTTGTAGGCGGTATGGCAGAGGCTGAGTAAGCATCCATTAAAAACACAGGGGCGTATAATGACGCTCTTGCACGGAGAGATGGATGAGTGGTTTAAGTCACACGCCTGGAAAGCGTGCGTAGGTTCATAGCCTACCGCGGGTTCGAATCCCGCTTTCTCCGCCAGTTATAAAAGAAAAAACACCAAAAGTGCTTCTATACACTTTTGGTGTTTTTTTAATAACTATTTAAGCGTTAAAAATAAATCTCGATCCATTCGAAGAACGAATGAACTTAGGCCCAAACTCAGCAGCAGCCATTGATATAAATGCTTCCCCACTGCAGTGCATCGGTATCAAAAAGTCTGGATTTAACTCTTTAAGACTTGTCACAGTTTGCTTCAAATACTCAGGGGTATGGGGCGCTAAATGGAAGCCCCCCATAACAGCGTGAACCTTGTTAACGCCCGATACTTTCATGGCAGCCTTCACAGTATTAACGACTCCGCGGTGACCACAGGAAGTCATGATCACCAAACCTTTGCCTTTAACGTTGTAAATGGTAGTTTGCTCATGTTCAAAATCATCCGGGACGGATGTCGCTGTCTTTTTCGCAGGATTCACTTTTTCAGGCGCACAACCCAATCCTGATTGAATACCGACTGACATGCGAGTTGGTGACAAAACCTTCTCAAAACTTTCTGCAGGAATAAAGCCTGTTGTAAAGCCATGAGAAGCCAATATCGAAGGCTTACCTGCAAAGGTCACAACCAAACCAGCTTGCTTAATTGCTTCGCGATCCATCGCGCCAAAGTTTCCAGGATTCCCCGGCACATTCAATTCACGCGTACAGAAGCATTCTTCTCCACCCAAATAAAAGGGCAAATCTTTCTTTAACTTACCTTTGGTGGCTTCAAGGAATCCAACCATGCCGCCAAAGTGATCGTAATGACCGTGACTAAGGACGATGGCATCAAGCTTTGATGGATCGATACCCAATAATCCCATGTTATTTAAAAGTGTTTCTGATGTGTAGGCAAAGTCAAACAACACTTGCTTAGTTTCATTGCCTTGTTGAGATTCGATATGCCAGGCAAGACCCCATTCATTTTGCAAAGTACGCTTAGGCGGTTCTTTAGAAACACTGAACCCAAATCTTTGAATTTCAAGAGAGCCAATCTTGGTGGATCTTTCAAAAGCATGATGATAAGAATCCGTCACCACTCTCACTGCCAAGCGATCAACTTCAGGAACTTTAGAGCCCAAAGGTTTAGCAATCGCTATGCGAGATCCAAACAAACCTCCCGAGGCAAGTGCGGCAATAGAAAATGTGCCAGCACGCATAATCTTTCTGCGCCCAAAACTACCTAGATACTGTTTATCATCTTTGTTTCGCATATATCCCTCACTCGGCTTGTTTAACTTCTGAAGTTCAGCATACTTAAACAAGTTAAGCGGGTCAACTCGCAGCGCACCATAAATGGCTTAAGCATTAATTTATAACGAACTTATGAGTAAAAATGCCCTCATCTAATTGAAATTGAGGGCATTTTTTATTGCTAGAAAAGATAAGTTTTTATTTTTCTACAAAAGCTCTCTCGTAAACGTAGTCACCCAAGCGACCTAAGCTTGGTGACACCTTGAAGCCTTTGGCATCGAGCATTTCTGAGATTTCTTTGAGCATGGCTGGGCTGCCGCAAATCATGCCACGATCGTTGGCTGGGTCCAGTGGTGGCAAACCAATATCTTTGAATAACTGACCATTTTCAATCGCAGTGGTCAGACGCCCTGTGTGCTTGAATGCTTCTCTTGTAACGGTTGGGTAGTAGATCAATTTTTCACGAACCATCTCACCCAAGAATTCATCATTGGGTAATTGGTTTTTGATGTAATCTTCATAAGCTAATTCGCTGACCAAACGCACACCATGTATCAACACCACTTTTTCAAAGCGTTCATAAGTATCAGGATCGCGGATGATGCTCATGAATGGAGCCAAACCTGTGCCTGTGCTGAATAAGTAAAGATTCTTACCAGGATTCAAATCGTCAATCACCAAAGTGCCCACAGACTTTTCACTGACCAAAATAGGATCACCTACTTTGATGTTTTGTAGACGTGAAGTTAATGGGCCGTTTTCAACTTTGATACTTAAAAACTCAAGGTGCTCTTCGTAATTGGCACTCGCCACACTGTAGGCTCTCACCAAAGGCTTGCCTTCAACTTCTAAACCAATCATCAAGAAATGTCCATTGCGAAAGCGCAGGCTTTTATTTCTGGTGGTGGTGAAGCTGAATAAGGTCTCGTTCCAATGCTTAACGCTCAGAACTGTTTCGGTGTTGTAACTGGCCATGGTTTTGCTGTTTTTCTGCTCTAGGTTTCTTCGATGTTTCTCATAGCCTAGTATTTTAAACGCTTCAGCGCTTTCTTCGGCGGTTCTTAGATGAGTTGAGGCTCAGTTTGACCGAAGATAAGACTTTATTTGATTTGGATCAGTGCTGGGCTTGCCACGCCGCAATACCTGCTTTGGCCACTTCGGCATCTTGATTGGATTTAACCCCAGAAACCCCAATCGCGCCAATCGTGTGGCCATCATGAACAATGTTCACACCACCTTCTAACATTCCCTGCAAAACAGGGACTGATAAATAGGCAATGCGTCCGCCATTGATCATATCTTCGTAGGCTTTGCTTTCTTTTCTGCCCAAGGCTGAGGATTTTGCTTTTTCTTGAGCGATCGAAGCTGAGACTGCAGGACAGTCATCTCTTCTGGTGAAGCCTAATAGATGACCACCATCATCCACAACAGCAATGGAAACAGCGAATTGATTTTTATCTGCAAAATCATTCGCTGCATGCAACAACACATCAACGTCTGCTTTGGTGAGGTATGGTTTTTGTTTCATGTCTCCTCCATCCCCAGTCTTTTAAAGCAATAAGTCTTGTGCTGCCAC
>JBEIOY010000195.1:0-2474 GCA_040377355.1 Burkholderiaceae bacterium
AGCTCAGAGTGCCTGAATTGATCTTCAACCCCTGAGTTTTTGATCGTGTCATAGATTTCATGTATCGGACTATCTTCAATCGAGATGTCATTGATCGAATCATTGGCTACGGTTTCTCTATCGTACAAAGGCCAAACCACGCCATAGAGGATTTCTTTCGAACCTTTTAGGGCAAAAGAAACTCTGTATTCATCGCATTGCTCTTCACCGAACCCTGCAATGATGCAAGACAGGCCAGCAGGCTCAACACTCAGCATTGACTCAAGATAATTGACTGCTGCCAAAATACTCAAAGGTCTGATCTTGCGATCTGCTTCACGACAGTTCGTGAAATAAGCTTCTGGTAAAGATAGCTCGAATTCGCAGCCAGGCATGATGGCCGCAATCGTGTCTTGCATGCCTGTTTGCCAATTCTGTAAACAAACGCTGCGTTCTTGACGTCTAGGGATATCTTCTTGCCATCTAAAAATAGGACCGCCTGATGGCGCTGCCACTGCGCCCACGATATAACGCGGATCAGCTAAAACAGGAATCGTTTCAGGCATGTCACGCAACTCTAATTTGATCTCCCCGGAATTCACAGCAGCAGATGCTAATTTCTCGAGGAGTAAGCGCGTTTGGCAGTGTGAGTGAGGCATTTGATCAATGCTGTAAAGCCAAGGCACCAATGCAATCAAGGCATCTTGCGCCACAATCTGATCATGCAATAAATTACCTGTTGCCGTGATTGATTCTGAGCTGAGCTTGCCTGAGGGAATGCTGTAACGAGTTCTTGCGATGATTGGAATAGCAATCAAGACCACATCCCAGCTCTTGCCATCTTGCTCCAGGGTCAAAGACTCAGCCAAGGTCTCAGCATTCTCAGCCAAAGAATCAAAAGCAATCGGATTGATTTTAAGTGTTTGATCTAAAGCACTCTCAATCGCATTTTGGTTTTGCGCATGCAACAAACGCAATAAGCGATCCATTAATTTGGTTTCCCAAAAAATATCTTCTACGCGACTACCCGATGCTGCCAATGACAAAGCATCAGAAACCAAGCGTTCTGCTTCAGGAGAAATGCGTGAAGAATTTTTAGGGCGGTAACTAGACATAAACACATTCTAAGCAAAACAAGACCCGATGACTCAAACCTTGCAACTATATTTTTATCGATGACCTAGAGTAACTGCTCTGCTTTGGCTGGAATGGTGTGACCAGTTAAATGAGCTTTTTGCAAAATAGTCCAAAAATACCTGTAGCTGGCTCGATCATGAAGCTTGCCTTCATATTGTATTGGGCCCCATTCGACCGCTTGGGCTGCTAACAAAATAGAGCAGGCCTCTTCAATCTCATTCGGTGAAGGAGATAAAGTCTTCACGATCACAGGAATCTGATTCGGATGAATACTCCATTTGCGAGTGAAGCCAAATTCATTTTTGGCGCGCAAAGTATCAGACTCAATGATGGCGACATCATTGATATTGGTGCAAACGTTGTGGGAGGGGACCTTGCCATGGGCATGACAGGCCGCTGAAATCTCTAGCATGGCGCGCGCGACCAAGGGATGATCGAACTGATCACGGCCCATCGCACTGCCAGGAATGGCGCCATGATGGGCTGAAACAAAATCCATCAAACCAAAACTTAAAGACTCCACTTGTTCTAACGCGGCAATCTCATCAACTTCATGCAAGGCACCATGAGTTTCAATCAAAACTTGAATTGGAATCACTCGCCCGATATTTGCAGTTTTAGCAACATGATTAATCTCATCAATGATGCTTTGAGTTTGTGTGGCTGAAACCACTTTCGGAATCATCACGAAGGCGATTTTTTTACCAGCTTGTGCAATCAGAGTCGCAACATCCGCTTTCCAGCAAGGGTGACTAGGATCATGAATTCTGACCCCAACGCGATTGAAACGATTATCTGAACTTAAAAGAATGCTGGCAACCAGTTGAGCATGTTCCGCTTCTTTGCCAACAGGTGCGCCATCTTCGCAATCAAAGGTGATATCAAAGACCGGGCCTAATTCTGCTTGCAAGGCCAGTGCCTTGCGCATACGAACTTCAGTGCCTGCGTAGTGGTCACAAACAGGTAAGGCCCTCGGAAGGGCCTCACCTTGGAACAACACTTGACTAGGTTGCATGACTTGAGCGTTTGCTTAGAGCAAATGCTTCACGCCTTCTTGCTCTTCAGTCAATTCATTCAACGTGAAATTCATGCGCTCACGTGAGAAAGCATCAACCTCTAAACCTTGAACAATCTTGTACTCGCCATTTTCGCAAGTCACTGGGAAGCCATACATCACGTCTTTAGGAATGTCGTATGAACCATCTGATGGAATACCCATCGTGACCCACTTACCATTTGTGCCGCAATGCCAATCATGGATATGATCGATCGCTGCATTGGCAGCAGAGGCTGCTGAAGACAAACCACGTGCATCAATGATCGCTGCGCCACGTTTACCAACTGTTGGCAAGAATGTG
>JBEIOY010000110.1:0-4870 GCA_040377355.1 Burkholderiaceae bacterium
CAAGGTCAGAGCTGTTGGTAAGGAGCGCGAAGAGATGAAACGCATTACGGACATTTTCCGCGGTCGTATCATTGATGTCAGCGATAAGTCTTACACCATCGAGCTGACTGGAGACAGCAGTAAATTAGATGCATTCATTGAAGCCACAGACCGCACTGCCATTTTGGAAACAGTTCGAACTGGTTGCTCTGGCGTTGGTCGCGGTGAGCGTATCTTGAAGGTATAACTTTTTAATAAACAACAAACTGAAATTACATAGGAAATAGCATGAAAGTTTTTTACGATAAAGACGCAGACTTATCTTTGATCAAAGGTAAGCAAGTAACAATCATTGGTTACGGTTCACAGGGTCACGCCCACGCACAGAACTTGAATGATTCTGGTGTGAAAGTAACCGTTGGTTTACGCAAAGGCGGTGCTTCTTGGAATAAAGCTGCGAACGCAGGTTTGCAGGTTAAAGAAGTGGCTGAAGCTGTTAAAGGCGCAGACGTTGTGATGATGTTGTTGCCGGACGAGCAAATCGCTGAGGTGTACAACAAAGAAGTTGCTCCAAATATCAAGGCAGGCGCTGCGTTGGCATTTGCGCACGGCTTTAACGTTCACTACGGTCAAGTGATTCCTCGTGCAGACGTGGACGTGATCATGATTGCCCCTAAGGCACCAGGTCATACAGTCCGCGGCACATATTCACAAGGTGGTGGCGTTCCTCATTTGATCGCTGTTCATCAAAACACCACTGGTTCTGCGCGTGATGTTGCTTTGTCATATGCAACAGCCAACGGCGGTGGTCGTGCCGGCATTATCGAAACAAACTTCCGTGAAGAAACTGAAACTGACTTGTTCGGTGAGCAGGCTGTTCTTTGCGGTGGCGCAGTTGAATTGATCAAGGCTGGTTTTGAAACTTTGGTTGAAGCTGGTTATGCACCAGAAATGGCTTACTTCGAGTGCTTGCACGAGTTGAAGTTGATTGTTGACTTGATCTACGAAGGTGGTATTGCCAACATGAACTACTCAATCTCAAATAACGCTGAGTACGGTGAGTATGTGACTGGCCCACGCATTGTGACTGAAGATACTAAGAATGCCATGCGTCAGTGTTTGAAAGATATTCAAACTGGTGAATATGCAAAGAGCTTCATCTTGGAAAACAAAGCAGGCGCACCTACATTGATTTCTCGTCGTCGTTTGAACGCTGAGCATGACATCGAAGTGGTTGGCGCTAAGTTACGCGCGATGATGCCTTGGATTGCTAAGAACAAGTTAGTTGATCAAAGCAAGAACTAAGAAAAAACCAAGACTAGTCGTTAAATAATAAAAAAAATCCAGAAAGAGAAACCACATGGCAGTTCATTACCCGCATCCTATTATTGCAAAAGAAGGTTGGCCGCATGTGGCCATCGCGGGTTTTGTATTGTTCATGATCCACTCCACCGCAGGGTGGGGATGGTCTTGGCCTTTCTGGATTATTTTTATTTTTGTGGTTCAATTTTTCAGAGACCCAGGTCGTCCGATTCCTCTGACCAAAGATGCGGTTCTATCTCCTGCCGACGGTCGAGTCATCATTGTTGAAAAAGGCTTTGATCCATATGCCAATCGTGAAGCGCTCAAGATCAGTGTTTTCATGAATGTGTTCAATGTCCATTCCAATCGTTCGTCAGTGAATGGCACGATCAAACGCATTGAGTATTTCCCAGGTAAGTTTGTGAATGCTGATTTAGATAAAGCATCCACAGAAAATGAACGCAATGCTGTGGTGATTGACGCTAATGGTCAAACCATCACATTGGTTCAAGTAGCCGGCTTGATTGCCCGCAGAATTCTTTGCTACGCACATTTAGGCGATAAGCTTAAAAAGGGCGAGCGTTATGGTTTTATCCGTTTTGGCTCAAGAGTGGACGTCTACCTACCTTTGACTGCTGAGCCACTGGTCAGTGTTGGCGATAAAGTATCCGCAACTAGCACGGTACTAGCCAAATTGCCCGGATTGGACTAAAAAGTAGTCTATGACGACATTTCGACGTAGAAAACCAAGATTAACTAAAAACTTACCTAGCAATGTGACGCCTTTGCGTCGCAATGATTGGGCTGGCCCTGAGCAAGAGAATCTGGGTCGACCACGTAATCGCGGTATCTATTTATTGCCCAATGCTTTCACGACCGCTAATTTGTTTTGCGGTTTCTTTGCCATTGTGCAAGCCATGAACCAACGTTTTGAAATTGCAGCGATTGCCATTTTTGTGGCTTTGGTCATGGATGGTATGGATGGTCGAGTAGCTCGCATGACCAATACCCAGAGTGCCTTTGGCGAGCAGTACGACTCATTAACAGACATGGTTTCTTTTGGCGTAGCGCCAGCATTGATTGCTTATGAGTGGGTGTTAAAAGATTTGGGTAAATGGGGCTGGTTAGCCGCATTTATCTTTTGTGCAGGAGCTGCTTTGCGCTTGGCGCGATTCAACACCAACATTGGTGTGGTTGATAAACGCTTTTTCCAAGGCTTACCAAGCCCAGCCGCCGCTTCTTTGATTGCTGGTTTTGTCTGGCTGGCAGTAGATAACAAGTTGCCTGTAAAAGAATTGGCTTTGCCTTGGGTCATGTTCGTTTTGACGATTTATGCCGGTATCACGATGGTTTCAAACGCTATGTTCTACAGCGGTAAAGCATTGGATGTGCGCTACAGGGCTCCCTTTGGCGTCATGATTTTGATCATCTTAGGCTTTGTCTTGATATCAAGCGACCCACCTGTGGCCTTGTTTGGTTTATTCGTGGCTTACGCCATTTCAGGCTATGTTTTTTGGATTTGGCAAAAGATTGTCTTGCGCAAGAAAAAAGCTTCAGATATGCTTTCTAACAATTAATTCATTTTTTGTGTATATTAGAGTTTATGAATACAAGCTTGTCACTGCTGCTACTTTTAGGACTAGGTCAAAACCTGGGGTCTGTGCACGCTTAAACACTTAGATTCAAAGCAAACAACACGAACCCCAGTCCTGCTGGGGTTTTTTATTTAGAAAATTTAGTTAGTTCGGGAGCGAGTCATGACAGATAAATTGATTATTTTTGATACCACTTTGAGAGATGGTGAGCAATCACCTGGTGCCTCAATGACCAAAGATGAAAAGGTCAGAATTGCAAGACAGCTTGAGCGTCTTCGCGTGGACGTGATTGAGGCAGGTTTTGCTGCCAGCTCCGATGGTGACTTCGCGGCGATCAATGCAATTGCTCAGGTCATCAAAGATTCAACAGTTTGTTCTTTGGCACGCGCTAACGAAAAAGATATCAGTCGAGCGGCAGATGCTTTGAAGGGGGCCAACTCTAAGCGCATTCATACATTCATTGCCACTTCACCGTTACACATGGAAAAGAAGTTACGCATGACGCCTGATCAGGTGTTCGAACAAGCCAAAGCTGCCGTGCGCTTTGCGCGCAATCACACCAATGATGTTGAGTTTTCACCGGAAGACGGTTATCGCTCCGAAGTAGATTTTTTGTGTCGCGTACTTGAAGCTGTGATCAAAGAGGGTGCTACAACCATCAACGTGCCTGACACGGTTGGTTATGCTGTCCCTGAGCTTTATGGCAACTTCATCAAAACTTTGCGTGAGCGCATCCCTAACTCTGATAAAGCCATTTGGTCTGTTCATTGCCATAACGACTTGGGCATGGGCGTTGCGAATTCATTGGCGGGGGTTAAGATCGGTGGAGCTCGCCAAATTGAATGCACCATCAATGGTTTAGGTGAGCGTGCCGGTAACACTTCTTTAGAAGAAGTTGTGATGGCCATCAAAACTCGCAAAGATTACTTTGATTTATCGGTGGGTATTGATACGACTCAAATCGTGCCAGCTTCTAAGATGGTCTCTCAAATCACTGGTTTTGTGGTTCAACCGAATAAAGCAGTGGTTGGCGCTAATGCCTTTGCTCACGCCTCAGGTATTCACCAAGATGGTGTTTTAAAGGCTCGCGATACCTACGAGATCATGCGTGCAGAAGATGTGGGTTGGGCAGCCAACAAGATCGTTTTGGGTAAATTGTCTGGCCGAAATGCATTCAAACAGCGCTTACAAGCATTGGGTATCGAGTTGGATTCTGAGGCTGATATGAATGATGCCTTTTCTAGATTTAAGACTTTGGCTGACCAGAAAGCCGAAATTTTTGATGAGGATATCACTGCGATCGTGGGCAATAATGCCCAAGAAGATAGTGACCACTACCGTTTTATCTCAATCTCACAAAGGTCTGAGACGGGTGAGCGACCTTTTGCCAAGGTTGTTTTCAAATCTGGTGGGGATGAATTCACTTCTGAGGCTGAAGGCAATGGCCCAGTGGACGCGACCTTGAACGCCATCGAATCCAAGGTCAAAAGCGGTGCTGAGCAGTTGTTGTACTCGGTCAATGCGATCACGACTGGAACTGAGTCTCAGGGAGAAGTCACAGTACGTCTTGCCAAGGGTGGACGGATTGTGAATGGCGTTGGTACTGATCCGGACATTGTGGCTGCTTCAGCCAAGGCTTATTTGGCAGCTTTGAACAAGTTATATGACCCTGCTGCACAGAAATTGAACGCTCAGATGGCTGTTTAAGGCCAAATAGGCTATAATTTCGGCACTTTATGGGAATTTCTCAAAAAGTGCCGAAGTGATTGATTTCTTTCATAAGTAAAAAGAGAACCAAAAGCTTTCGGGTTTTTACAACAATTCGCACGACATATCGGGTAAGAGTCCAATAATTATTGAATCTCAAGCTCGTTTGTTCGCAAGTATGGAGTTTAAAAATGGCTATTCTTACAGCTGATAAAGCCGTTATTGTTAAAGATAACGCACGTGCAGCAAATGACACAGGCAGTCCTGAAGTTCAAGTTGCTTTGTTA
>JBEIOY010000166.1:0-2991 GCA_040377355.1 Burkholderiaceae bacterium
CAAAATAAGCTATACTTTCGGTCTTTGGCGAATTAGCTCAGCCGGTTAGAGCGACGGAATCATAATCCGCAGGTCCGGGGTTCGAATCCCTGATTCGCCACCAAATTCCCCCTTCTCGCAGCATGAATTGATGACTGCGAGCCTGATTAAAAAGCCTCAGGGCAATCAGCCCAAACTAAAAATCCCCCCTTATCTTGGGAGCAGCCCAGTAAGACACTGGTATTTACCTAGTTTATAAGTGGATTTTCAGCTTTTTCAGTGGCTTACAATAGAGCCATTAACGACTTGAACACTCTAGGCTCTTCATGAACCCAACCACCTTGCAAATAATCGCCTCAACACTTTTTGGTATTGCGGTGATACACACGTTTTCATCAGCATTTTTTGAGCGTCTGGCTCACAAGCAACCCAATCACGCTGGCCTTTGGCATTTGCTGGGTGAAGTTGAAGCTGTTTTTGGTTTTTGGGCAATGATCTTAATTGTGTTCATGGCTTTTGCTGCTGGTGGTTATCAGCCTTCTGTTGAGTATTTAGAAAGCAGAAACTACACAGAGCCTTTGTTTGTATTTGCCATCATGGTTGTGGCAGCAAGTCGTCCTGTGCTGCACTTTGCTTCAGAGCTGGTGCGCTTGGTGTCTGGTCTACTCAGTCAACTCTTCCGCATCAATAATGTCACCACCAGTTATTTCGTCACGCTCGCCATGGTTCCGTTACTTGGTTCATTCATCACCGAGCCAGCAGCAATGACATTGGCGGCACTGCTTTTAAAGAAAAAAGTATTCAGTCAAACATCTAATGCGAAGTTAATGTACTTAACGATTGGCGTGTTGTTCGTTAACATTTCTATTGGTGGTGCGCTAACCAGTTTTGCAGCACCTCCAATCTTGATGGTTGCAAGCGCTTGGGGTTGGGACACTGCTTATGTTTTCCAAACATTTGGTGTTAAAGCAGCTTTAGCGGTCATGGTGAACGCCACATTGGTCACATTGCTAGTTAGAAGAGATTTACCTAAAGCAAATGCAAATCACCAAAACGATGTGATGCCTATTTTTGTTGTGGCTGTTCACTTACTATTCTTAGCTGGCATCGTTGTATTTGCTCATCATCCAGTGGTCTTCATGGGATTGCTACTTTTCTTCATGGGTTACACACACGCTTACGCTAAGTTTCAAAATCCTTTACTACTAAAAGAAGCTTTGATGGTGGCATTCTTCTTGGCAGGCCTTGTGGTACTTGGCGGTATGCAGCAATGGTGGCTTCAACCTATTTTGGAAAACATGAGCACTACTGTTGTTTACTACGGTGCAACTGCATTGACTGCCATCACCGACAACGCAGCCCTCACCTACCTTGGGTCACTGGTTGAAGGTACAAGTGAAGAGTTTAAATACGCTTTGGTGGCAGGCGCCATCACTGGCGGCGGCTTGACTGTGATTGCCAATGCACCAAATCCTGCAGGTATGTCAATTCTTCGTGAACATTTTCCTGATGGCAGCGTTTCTCCTCTTTGGTTATTCTTGGCAGCGTTGCCTCCAACCATCGTGGCAATCATTGCGTTTCAGTTCATCTAATCAATGAAAAAAGTTTATATCAAAACCTTCGGTTGTCAGATGAATGAATATGATTCTGACAAGATGGTGGACGTGCTTCACCATCACGATGGCATGATAAAAACTGATAATCCAGAAGATGCCGATTTAATTCTTTTAAACACTTGTTCAGTTCGGGAAAAGGCTCAAGAAAAAGTATTTTCTGATTTAGGCCGCCTGCGTGAGTTAAAGTTAAAGCGACCTGAATTGATGATTGGTGTTGGCGGTTGTGTTGCCAGTCAAGAAGGCAAACACATCGTTAGCCGAGCACCTTATGTTGATATTGTCTTTGGTCCGCAAACTCTGCACAGACTTCCTGCGCTCATTCAAGCACGACAATCAAGTGGTTTGCCCCAGGTAGACATCAGCTTCCCAGAAATTGAAAAATTTGATAATTTACCCCCTGCCAAAGTTGAAGGCGGTGCAGCGTACGTCTCAATCATGGAGGGCTGTTCCAAGTATTGCAGCTACTGCGTGGTTCCTTACACAAGAGGCGAAGAAGTTTCTCGACCCTTTGAAGATGTCTTGACTGAAGTAGCCGGCTTGACACAACAAGGTGTTCAAGAAATTCAACTACTGGGTCAGAACGTGAATGCTTACAGAGGCAGTATTGCTGGTTCAAATGAGATTGCTGATTTTGCGATGCTTTTGGAGTATGTGGCAGAAATACCAGGTGTTGAACGAATTCGTTTTACCACCAGTCATCCCAAGGAGTTCACGCAACGCTTGGTTGATGCCTACGCAAAAATTCCCAAACTCGTTAATCATTTGCACTTACCGGTTCAACATGGCTCGGACAGAGTTTTAGCCAATATGAAACGTGGCTATACCATTTTGGAATACAAAAGCATTATCAAAAAGATGAAGGCTGTACGTCCTGGCATTTCCATTTCAAGCGACTTCATCGTTGGCTTTCCAGGTGAGACAGAAGAAGATTTTGAGCAACTCATGAAGTTGGTCAGAGAAGTTAAATTTGACAACAGCTATTGCTTTACCTATAGCGAGAGACCCGGAACCCCTGCCGCTAATCTAGCGGATGACATTCCGCTGGCAGTTAAAAATGATCGCCTCAAAAGATTGGTGTCTCAAATCGATCAGCATGTTTTAGAAATCAACCAAAGCATGGTAGGTAAAACTGAGCTTGCCATGGTTGAAAGTATGGCGCGCGATGGTATCCACCTGCAATGCAGAACAGAGAATGGTCGAGTTGCTTTGATCCATGCTGGATCAGATCAAGCCAAACGCCTGATTGGTAAATTAATGCCTGTGAAATTCACAGAGGCCATGCCCCACTCTTTGCGTGGCGAATTGATGATTCAGGAATGAGTTAAAAAATGGTCACCGCATTGAAGCTAACACTAGATATTCAGTTTGCGAGCGAATCTCTTGAGGAAACTTGGTC
>JBEIOY010000013.1:0-15092 GCA_040377355.1 Burkholderiaceae bacterium
AATGAAGTGATTGTGGCTCAAGAGATTTTGCAAACAATGGGTTTGCGCCATTTCACACCCATGGTGATTGCTTGCCCAGGTTGTGGTCGTACCACCAGCACTTACTTCCAAGAGTTGGCTTCACGCATCCAATCATACTTACGCCATCAAATGCCTATCTGGAAAAAGCATCATCCAGGTGTTGAGTCTATGAATGTGGCAGTGATGGGTTGCATTGTTAATGGTCCGGGTGAGAGTAAACATGCCAATATCGGTATTTCATTACCTGGCACTGGAGAATCTCCAGCGGCCCCTGTGTTTGTTGATGGGGTCAAGGTTAAAACCTTGCGTGGTGACAGGATCGCAGAAGAGTTTCAGTTGATTGTTGATGAATATGTCAAAAATACATATCAGAACAAAGTGAGTGGGTAAGGATATGAGTCAAGATAAAGACCAGAATAAACAAAACAAAATTACTGGTGTGCGTGGCATGAATGACATGCTGCCTGCAGAAGCGCCCCTGTGGGCTCATTTAGAACAGTCGATTCAGAGCTTGGTGAGAGCTTATGGTTATCAACAAATTCGTACACCAATCGTTGAGCAAACAGCTCTTTTTAAGCGAGGTATTGGTGAAGTCACTGATATTGTTGAAAAAGAAATGTACTCATTTGAAGATGGCCTCAATGGCGAACAGTTAACCCTCAGGCCAGAAGGAACAGCAGCGGCTGTACGAGCCGTGATTGAGCACAACATGCTTTATGAGGGTCCAAAACGCCTTTGGTACACGGGTCCGATGTTCAGGCATGAGCGTCCTCAGCGCGGCCGTTACAGACAGTTCCACCAATTAGGTATCGAAGCGCTTGGTTTTGCTGGTCCTGATATTGATGCTGAAATTATCCTGATGTGTCAGCGTTTGTGGGATGACTTGGGTTTATCGGGCATTAAGCTGGAGTTGAATTCACTTGGTCAAGCCACTGAGCGCTCTGCACATCGCGATGCTTTGGTTGAGCACTTTAAAAAGCATGAATCTGAGCTTGATGAAGATTCAAAGCGTCGCTTGGTAACAAATCCTTTGCGTATTCTTGATAGCAAGAATCCTGCGATGAAAGCCATTGTTGAATCTGCTCCGCAAATATTGAACTATTTGGGAGAGGAATCTCTCAAGCATTTTGAGGGTGTGCAAAGGTTGCTGAAAGCCAATAATTTGCCTTTCACCATCAATCCTCGTTTGGTCAGAGGCTTGGATTACTATAACTTGACCGTGTTTGAGTGGGTCACCACAGAGTTGGGTTCACAGGGAACTGTGGCAGGTGGTGGGCGCTATGACCCTTTGATTGCTCAAATGGGCGGTAAGGCTGCTCCAGCATGTGGTTGGGCCATGGGCATGGAGCGAGTGATTGAGTTAATGAAAGAACAAGGCTTGACCAGTGATTTGGAAGCAGGGTGCGATATTTACATGCTTCATCAAGCTGGGGAAACACTTGAACCTGCTTTTATTATGGCGGAGCGTCTGCGCAGCGCTGGTCTAGAGGTCATCTTGCACTGTTCCGCAGACGGTGAGGCTGCCAGCTTTAAATCACAAATGAAAAAAGCAGATACCAGCGGCGCTGCATATGCGATTATTATTGGGCCTGATGAGTTAGCCGCTAATCAAGTTCAGTTAAAAGATTTGCGTCGCGATGGACAGCAAATCACAGTCTCAATGGATAATTTGGTTGATGAAGTCATTAATCAATTAGTAAGTACTTCAGAATAAGAGAACAACTATGCATTTCAATTTAGAAGAACAAGAACGGTTAGCCGAATTTAAGGCTTGGTGGAAGCAATACGGCAAATGGTTAATTGCAATACTCATCCTTATATTGCTTTCTTATACTTCTTTCACTGCTTGGAACTGGTGGCAAAACCGGTCTTCTCTCGCAGCAAGCAAGCTTTACGACACTTTATTGGTTTCTGCTCAAAAGCAGGATGTCTCGGGAGTTCTCAGAGCTACCAAGGATTTACAAGATCAATATTCATCAACTAGTTATGCCGGTATGGCAGGATTGGTTGCAGCTCAAGTAGCTAATAGCTCAGGTGATATGAGTGCTGCTGAACAACAGTTGCGTTGGACCATGTCTAAAGCCTCTTCAGATGCACACCGTGATGTTGCTAGAGCGCGCTTGGTTTCTTTATTAATTGATAAACCTGATTTTGCAGAGGCTGAAAAGGTGGGCAGTGCTTCAGTATCAACTGCTTTTGAGCCATTATTACTTGAGAGACGTGGAGATGTTCAGTTAGCCCAGAAAAAAACAGTTGAAGCTCGACAGTTTTATCAGCAGGCTTGGGATAAGTTGGCAAAAAATCCTGACGCTGCAGATGAGTCAAAACGTTTATTGAAAATTAAATTAGATGCCGTTGGAGGTCGTTAATGACTAAATCTCTACCTAAACTTGCATGCGCCCTCATAGCCATCAGTTTTTTAGCCTCATGCTCCAGCGTTAAAAAGCGCGAGCCTGCCCCGTTGACGAAAGTTGATGACAAAATTTCTGTTACTTCTGTATGGTCTTCAAGCGTTGGCAAATCAGATACTTTTGTCATGCGTCCAGTTTTAGCTGGAGATTATTTATACACTTCATCTGGCAATGGCACGGTTTCAAAAATCGAAGTTCTGACTGGTAAGACTGCATGGCAAGTAAGAACCCCTTCAGATATTTCATCGGGCCCTGGTAGTGATGGCAACGTTGTTGTTGTGGGATCAGCCAGAGGCATTGTTTATGCCTATGACTCTACCGGTCAAAAAATCTGGGAAGAAAAGGTTGGTAGCGAAGTTTTAACTGAGCCACTTGTTTTGGGCGGTATTGCAGTGATTCGTACCATTGATAATCGCTTCATTGGCTTGGATGCAAAAACAGGAAAGCGTCGCTGGTCTTATGTGCGCCCTCAAATAGCGCTCGCTCTCAGAAACAGCTTTCCGATGGTCCCAGTTGCAGCTGATGCATTTGTGACAGGTTTTTCTGGCGGCAAGATCGGTGTGATCGGATTATCCTCAGGTAGTCTTCTATGGGAAACGTCTTTGTCTTATCCAAAAGGGTACTCGGAGATTGAGCGCATGACGGATGTTTCTGCTAGACCAACTATTTTGGGTCGTCGTTTGTGCGCCGTTTCTTTTCAGGGAAAAATTGCTTGTGGCGATGTGAGTAGTGGCAACTTAACTTGGACCAAAGATTTCTCAAGTCATACTGGAACAGCTCAATCACAAGATTTTGTATTTGCTGCTGATGAAAAATCCAATGTTGTTGCATACAGCGCTAATGATGGCGTTGAAATTTGGCGCAACGAGACCATGACTTGGCGTGATGTTGGAGAGCCTTTGGCAGTCGGTCGCATGGTTGTGATGGGTGATAAACAAGGCTACCTCCATTTCTTAGAGCAAAGTAACGGTCTAGCGATTTCTAGAGTAAGGGTGGATAGTAGTGGGATCAGTGCGGCTCCTATTCTTGCCAATGGATTGTTAATCGTTCAAACACGAGGCGGCACTTTATCTGCCTACCGCCCTAATTAAAAGCACACCTATCTGAGTTGGGCTTAAATTAAGTAAGCCTTATTCAGCCATAAACTTAAAGAACTTATGAAACCAGTTATTGCCATTGTTGGC
The DNA here is from genome assembly GCA_040377355.1 of Burkholderiaceae bacterium. Classification (GTDB taxonomy): domain Bacteria; phylum Pseudomonadota; class Gammaproteobacteria; order Burkholderiales; family Burkholderiaceae; genus Polynucleobacter. The sequence goes on from JBEIOY010000013.1 coordinate 3,617, forward strand.
AGACCAAACGTTGGTAAATCAACGCTATTTAATCGCTTGACGCGCTCGCGTGATGCATTGGTGGCTGATTTTTCTGGCTTAACGCGTGATCGACACTATGGTAATGGCCGCGTGGGTGAGCGTGAGTTTATTTGTATCGATACAGGTGGTTTTGAGCCTGTTGCCAAGACAGGCATTTTGGCTGAAATGGCCAAGCAAACCAAGCAAGCGGTTGTTGAAGCCGATGTGGTGATTTTCTTGGTAGATGCTCGTTTGGGCATGGCTCCTCAAGACCGCGTCATCGCAGATTTTTTACGCAAGACTGGTCGCCCAATAATTTTGGCGGTCAATAAAGCTGAGGGCATGGCGCATGCGACAGTCACAGCAGATTTCTATGAATTAGGTTTAGGTGAACCAGTAGCTATTTCATCAGCGCATGGTGATGGTGTTCGTTACATGATTGACGATGCTTTAGATGCATTAGGTTTACCTGATGAGCCTGAAGAAGACGATCGAACAGATAAGCCCATGCGTATTGCTGTTGTGGGTCGACCAAACGTTGGTAAATCAACGTTCATCAACACCTTGATTGGTGAAGAGCGTGTGATTGCATTTGATATGCCTGGCACAACCCGAGATGCGATTGACGTACCCTTTACCCGTAACGGTAAACCATACGTGATGATTGATACAGCTGGTCTTCGCAAGCGCGGCAAAGTATTTGAAGCAATCGAAAAATTTTCGGTGGTTAAAACCTTACAAGCGATTGCTGATGCCAACGTCGTGATCTTGATGTTGGACGCGCAACAAGATATTTCTGAGCAAGATGCTCATATCGCAGGTTTCATTGTTGATGCTGGTAGGGCATTGGTGCTAGCGGTGAATAAATGGGATGGCATGGACGACTACCAAAAAGAGCGCGCCAGAACAGATATTGCTAGAAAACTAAGGTTCTTAGATTTTGCCAACGTTCACCCAATTTCAGCCATCAAAGGTTTTGGTATCAAAGAATTGTTCAAAGATGTTGATGCTGCTTATGCTGCCGCAATGTCTAAGATGCCGACCCCGAAGCTCACTCGTATTTTGGAAGAAGCGGTTGAGTTTCAGCAGCCAAAACGAGTTGGTATGTCACGCCCCAAGATGCGTTATGCACACCAAGGCGGTTCAAACCCTCCAATTGTTGTAATCCACGGTAATGCCTTGAGTGGTGTGACTGACAGTTATCGCCGTTATCTAGAAGGTCGCTTTAGAGAGGCTTTTAAGTTACGCGGCACTCCGTTGCGGCTTGAGTTCAGAACGGGTCAAAACCCTTTTGTTGACTCGGATAAGGGTAAGAAAAAGAAGTGAAGAACACTTTTTATGTAGCTTAGTTAAACTAAGGGCTAATCCACTATTATCAATGATTAATTGAGGCTAGATTTCTAGAGTAAGACTCCAAACAACCAATAAGAAAGAAGGAGCAGGCGTGAACAATAATAAAGGCCAACTTTTACAAGATCCATTTTTGAATGCCTTGCGCAAAGAGCACATCCCTGTTTCTATTTACTTGGTAAATGGTATTAAATTGCAGGGAAATATTGAATCATTTGACCAGTACGTGATTCTTTTGCGTAACACCGTGACTCAAATGGTGTACAAACACGCCATTTCAACAGTGGTTCCTGCTAGAGCTGTGGAGTTCCGTGCGGATGAGGGAACCCCAGACGCTTAACTTCTTATGCAAGCAGTTAAAGCAGCCCTCATTGGGATAGATCCAGGCGGTAAACCTGACTTTGCAGACAGTATGGCGGAGTTGGGCCTTCTCGCATCCAGCGCAGGATCGCAGCCTGTCATGACCATGATTGCTAAACGATCAAAACCAGACCCAGCCCTTTATATGGGTTCAGGTAAAGCCACAGAATTAAGAGAGCAGATGGAAGCCAACGAAGTGGAGTTGGCGATTTTCAATCACGCACTCTCGCCAGTTCAGCAACGTAATTTAGAGCGTCACCTGCAATGCCATGTGATCGATCGAACTGGTTTGATTTTAGATATTTTCGCTCAAAGAGCTAAAAGTCATGTGGGTAAGACCCAGGTGCAGTTAGCCAATGTCCGTTACCAGGTATCAAGATTGGTCAAAGCCTGGAGTCACTTAGAGCGCCAAAAGGGTGGTATTGGTATGCGCGGCGGTCCCGGTGAAACGCAAATGGAATTGGATCGAAGGATGCTTGAAAATAAAGCAAAACGCTTACAAGCTGAATTGGCAAAATTGCAAAAGCAGCAGGCTACTCAGCGTCGATCCAGAGAAAAAGGTGGTGTTTTTTCAATCTCCTTGGTTGGCTATACCAATGCCGGTAAATCTACTTTGTTTAATGCCTTGACCAAAGCCGGTACCTATGCCGCAGATCAGTTATTTGCCACCTTAGATACCACCTCAAGGAAAGTTTATCTGCCTGAGGTTGGTAATTCTGTGATTTCAGATACGGTTGGATTTATTCGTGATCTTCCTCATCAGTTGGTAGAGGCTTTTAGAGCAACTTTGGATGAAACCGTCAAGGCTGATTTGTTGCTCCATGTGGTCGACGCATCGAGCTTTGACCGCGAACAGCAAATGATTGAAGTTGATAAGGTTTTGACTGAAATTGAGGCCAATGAAACCCCTCAACTGGTTGTGGTTAATAAAATTGATCAAGTTCCCGCTTTGATGGAGCGGGGGCCTGTTGTTCGATATGACAGAAGCGGCAAGGTAGCTGCCATCTACATCTCTGCCAAAGAGGGGCTTGGTCTAGATTTGATGCGCCAAACATTGGCTGATTTCGCAAGGAACACTGATAGAATGAAGGCTCCTGTAGATGAGGTTCCTTCTGTTGCAGAATTAAGTTCACAGGCCCCAGTTAAACGCTGGGAATCGTTAGATGTTTTTCATACTCGTACAGGACTGTATTCTCCCTTCGATGCGTAAATTACTAAAAATATTCTCAGTTAATGACCCCGGTTGGGGTAATAACCATCAATCAGGCCCAGACCGTGGCCGTGATGAAAAAGATGCGACTCCACCTCGTCAAGAGGAGAGGCCTCGCCAACCCCAAAAACAAGATGGCCCGCCTGATTTAGATCAGTTGTGGACAGACTTCAACAATCGTTTGAATAATTTATTCAAAGGTAAGGGCCAAGGCGGCGGCAATAACCAGCCACCATCATCCAAAGGAACTGGTGGCGGTGATGGCATGAAGTCAGGTATTGGCGCCGGAGTCGTGGTCTTGGTAGCCGTGGTGGTTTGGGTATTCAGTGGATTTTTCATGATCCAAGAAGGTCAAACCGGTGTGGTTTTACATTTTGGTAAATATAGTCACACCACACGCCCTGGTATCAACTGGCGCATGCCTTGGCCGGTTCAGTCTCATGAAGTGGTGAACCTGTCATCTATTCGTTCGGTTGAAGTGGGTAGAGCAAATCTAATCAAAGCATCAAATCTAAAAGATTCTTCAATGTTGACCGAAGATGAAAATATCATTGATGTGAAGTTTGCCGTTCAATATCGCTTGAAAGATGCATCTGAATATTTGTTCAACAACAAAGACCCAGATGCAGCTGTTGTTCAATCCGCTGAAACAGCGGTGCGCGAGATTGTCGGTAAGAGCAAGATGGATAACGTCTTGTATGAGAACCGTGAAAAACTCGCAATTGATTTGAACGCATCTATTCAGAAAATTTTAGACAGTTATAAAGCCGGTATTTTTATCACCAGCGTGACTGTTCAAAACGTCCAGCCGCCTGAGCAAGTGCAGGCAGCATTTGATGATGCTGTGAAAGCTGGTCAAGACCGTGAGCGTTTGAAGAATGAAGGTCAGGCTTACGCAAATGACATCATTCCTAAGGCTCGCGGTGCTGCTGATCGTTTGATGCAAGAAGCAGAAGGTTATAAAGCCAAAGTGGCGGCAACGGCAGAGGGTGACGCTACTCGTTTCAAGTTAATTCAGGTTGAGTACGCCAAGGCTCCTCAGGTAACTCGTGAGCGCATGTACATCGACGCCATGCAAGAAATTTATAACAATGTGACCAAGGTCATGGTTGATCAACGTTCAAGCAATGGTAGTTTGCTCTACTTGCCACTTGATAAGTTGATTCAACAGGTAGGACCGAATACTGTGCCGTTACCATTGCAGACTTCAAACACCATGGCAAACACACCTGCCAATACTTCATCTCCTAACCCTAACTCACCAATCGTGAATCCTGCAGCAGTCCCTGCTGAGAGAAGAGACACCTCTGGTTTGCGAAGCCGTGAACGATAGGAGACCAATAGAATGATGAATCGAATTTTCCCAATTATTGCCGGCCTCTTTATTTTGGTTGGCCTTTTATCGTCCACTATTTTTGTCGTTGATCAACGTCAGTTCGCAGCGGTGTTTGCCTTTGGTGAGCTAAAGCGCGTGGTCGAAGAGCCTGGTTTGCAATTTAAATTGCCGCCACCATTCCAAAGCGTACAATTTTTTGAGCGCCGCATTTTGACTATTGATACGCCAGATGCAGAGCGTTTCATCACAGCTGAAAAGAAAAATTTATTGGTTGATTCTTATGTGAAGTGGCGCATTGTTGAGCCGCGCAAATTCTTCATCAGCTTCAGAGGTGATGAGCGTATGGCACAAGACCGTTTGAATCAGTTGGTCAAGTCGGCATTGAACGAAGAATTCACTAAGCGCACCGTTCGTGAATTAATTTCTGAGCAGCGCGAGCAAGTGATGCAGAATATTCGCAAAAAAGTGGCTGAGGAAGCTGCTGACATTGGTATTGAAATTGTGGATGTGCGCCTAAAGAGAATTGATTTGCTGGCAGAGATCAGCGAATCTGTTTTCCGTCGAATGGAAGCAGAGCGCAAACGCGTTGCTAATGAGTTGCGCTCTACTGGTTCTGCAGAGTCTGAAAAGATCAGGGCTGATGCTGAGCGTCAACGTGACGTTATCCTTTCGAAAGCTTATCGTGATGCTCAAAAAATCAAGGGTCAAGGCGATGCTCGAGCCACAGCACTCTACGGCGAAGCATTTAACCGTGACCCACAATTTGCTCAGTTTTACAGAAGTCTTGAAGCTTACCGCAGTAGCTTTAAAACCAAACAAGACTTGATGGTGATGGATCCAAGCTCAGAGTTTTTAAAATTCATGAAAAGCAGCAGACCTCAGTCAACAAATCTTAATGCGCCGGCCAAGTAATGAATCGCTGGTTATTACCTGAAAACATTTCGGATATCTTGCCATCTGAGGCAAGAAAGATTGAGGATTTGCGTCGAATTCTTTTGGACCGTTTCCAGGCCTATGGCTATGAATTGGTCATGCCTCCGATGCTTGAGTATCTAGATTCATTACTGACTGGCTCAGGCCAAGACTTGAATCTAAAAACCTTTAAATTGGTGGATCAAATTTCAGGTAGAACACTAGGCTTGAGGGCTGACATGACACCTCAAGTTGCCAGAATTGATGCTCACTTGCTAAATCGTCAAGGCGTTACACGCCTTTGTTATGCCGGATCAATTCTCCACACCAGAGCAGCTGCAGGCTCAAGCTCTCGAGAGCAGTTGCAGTTAGGTGCTGAGATCTATGGTCACGCTGGTTTGGAAGCAGATTTAGAGATCCAAGCATTATTGAATGACGTCCTTAATTTGAGTCAGGTTGGTGAAATCACCTTGGACATGTCTCATGCTGGTCTGTTGACGGCTATTTTAGGTGATTTTTCTCCTAAATCAGAATCGCTGGATGCCCTTTATTCTGCTTTGCAGACCAAAGATTTGCCTGGTTTGAATCAAGTATTGCAGGATTGGCCAACTGAAGTTAAATCAGCTGTTTTGACATTGGCCAATCTCAGCGGTTTGCCCGAAAAGGTCTTGGCTCAGGCTCATCAAAATTTACCTAAAACCGCAGCTGTTAAATCTGCTTTGGATGAATTAGAGCGGCTTTGTGCAGGTGTTGCAGGTTTGCCAAACAGCCCACAACTTAACTTAGACCTCTCTGATTTGAAGGGTTATCAATATCACAGCGGAGTGATGTTTGCGGCTTATGTTGAAGGTTTACCAGTCGCAATTGCCCGTGGCGGCCGTTATGACATGGTTGGTAAAGCATTTGGTCGGTCACGTCCAGCAACAGGTTTTTCTTTGGATATCATGACTTTAGCGCGTATGTCTAAGAAAGATTCTAGAAAGACTGCGATTTTAGCCCCCTGGTCCAATGATCAAACATTGAGCCAAGAGATTGCTCAATTGCGCTCACAAGGTCAAGTTGTGATTCAGTTACTGCCAGGTCACGAACAAGATGGTGATGAGTTTTATTGCGATCGAGAGTTAGTGAATCAAAAAGGTGCATGGGTCGTTAAGGCAAGAGCGTAAAATGCTCGTTTGCACAATTTCTAATTAATTTTTTCTTGGTTCCTATGTCTGTACAGAAATCTAGCGGTAAATCCGGTCGTAACGTTGTTGTGATTGGCACTCAATGGGGTGATGAGGGTAAAGGTAAGATTGTTGACTGGTTAACCGATCATGCTGAGGGTGTGGTGCGCTTCCAAGGTGGTCACAATGCTGGCCACACACTGATCATCAATGGTCAAAAGACCATTTTGCGTTTAATTCCGTCTGGAATCATGCGTCCAGGCGTGACTTGCTACATCGGTAACGGCGTAGTTTTGTCTCCAGAGGCGCTCTTCAAAGAAATTGGTGAGCTTGAGGCGGCTGGCGTTGATGTGCGTTCCCGCCTGAAGATTTCTGAGGCAACCACCTTGATTTTGCCGTATCACGTGGCCATTGATCATGCGCGTGAGGCTAAGCGCGGCAACGCCAAGATTGGCACAACGGGTCGGGGTATTGGCCCAGCTTATGAAGACAAAGTGGCGCGTCGCGCCTTAAGAGTTCAAGACCTATTCTTCCCAGAGTCTTTCGCTGAAAAACTAAAAGAAAACCTCGAATATCATAATTTCGTATTGACTCAGTACTTTAAGGCGCCCGCCCTAGACTTTGCTGAAGTCAGAGACGGTATGTTGAGTTACGCCGAGCAGTTGCGCCCATTGGTTGCTGATGTTTCAAGTGACTTAGATGCAGTCCAAAAAGCAGGTAAGAACTTGCTATTTGAAGGCGCCCAAGGCGCGTTACTTGATATTGACCATGGTACCTATCCATTTGTGACATCTTCAAACTGTGTGGCAGGCAATGCAGCAGCTGGTTCTGGTGTTGGTCCAGGCAGTCTTCATTACGTGCTCGGCATCACCAAAGCTTATTGCACGCGCGTGGGTTCAGGACCTTTCCCAAGCGAGTTATACGATCATGCTAATCCTCAAGCTCAAGACCCAATTGGTCTGCGCTTGGCTGAAGTTGGTAAAGAGTTTGGCTCGGTGACTGGCCGTCCTCGCAGAACTGGCTGGTTAGATGCTGCCGCATTGAAGCGCTCTATTCAGATCAGCGGTGTGTCAGGCCTTTGTATGACTAAACTAGATGTTTTAGATGGCTTAAAAGAGTTACGTCTGTGCGTAGGCTATAAGCTAGACGGCAAGACTTTGGATGTTTTGCCACGTGGCTCTGATGCTGTTGCCAGATGTGTACCAATTTATGAGACTTTTCCTGGTTGGTCTGAGACCACAGTGGGAATTCAAAAATGGGATGAGTTACCAAAAGCTGCTCAAACTTACCTTAAGCGAGTTGAAGAAGTAGCATGCGTTCCAATTGCCATGGTTTCAACTGGCCCGGACCGCAATGAAACCATCTTGCTTCAACACCCATTTGAGGCTTGATCACAGATCGGTATCTAGTTAAAGCGGCGCTTGAGGCGCCGTTTTTCTTTGAAGGTTCTTTTCTAAATTTCCAGAAACTAAGCCCGCCAAAGAATTTCTACGGTAGTTTTGATAAATTATTATGAATTGACACATTCTTATAAGACAATGGGGTATGACTAAAAAAAGTACTAAAGGGACATTGGCTCTATCTGAGTCAAAAACAAAAAATCTCCCAGAAAAGCAAGGCACGGTGCAAGGTCACCGAGATGGATTTGGATTTGTTATTCCTGATGATGGCGGTGAAGATGTATTTTTAAATGAGCGCGAGATGTCGCGCGTCATGCATCACGATAAAGTGATCGTCAGAGTTTCTGGAGTGGATCGACGTGGTCGTCCAGAGGGTCAAATCAGCGAAGTGCTCATGCATGCCAATCAATTTGTGATTGGCCGTTTATTGAATGAAAACGGCGTTTTGATTTGCGCACCTGAGGACAAAAGAATCGGTCATGACATTCTGATTCCACCCAAAGGGCAGGGTAATGCCAAATTAGGTCAAGTGGTTTCTGTTGAGATCATTGACTATCCAGATAGTTACCGTCAAGCCGTGGGTCGTGTGGTTGAAGTTCTAGGTGAGATTGATGATCCTGGTATGGAAATCGAAATCGCCGTTCGCAAATATGGCGTGCCTCATTTATTTTCCCCTGCGGCTGCCAAAGAAGCTGAGGCATTGCCTGATGAAATAAGAGATGAAGATCTTGAGGGCCGCATTGATTTGCGTGATATTCCTCTGGTGACCATTGACGGTGAAGATGCTCGTGACTTTGATGACGCTGTTTATTGTGAACCGGTTAATTGGGGTAAAGAGAAAGCATGGCGTTTGATCGTTGCAATTGCTGATGTATCGCATTATGTCAAACCTGGCCACCCACTAGACACCGATGCCATCAGCCGTGCTACATCTGTTTACTTCCCGCGCAGAGTTATACCAATGTTGCCGGAAAAGATATCGAATGGCCTATGCTCTCTAAAACCTGAGGTTGATCGCTTGTGCATGGTTTGTGATGCAGTGATTGATGTTCATGGCGAAGTGCAGGCTTATCAGTTTTACCCAGCGGTAATGCACTCAGCTCAGCGCTTCACTTACAACACCGTCTGGGAAATTTTAAGCAACACAAATGGTCCTGAGGCTGCGCGCTTCAAGCACCTCAAAAAGAATCTTGATCGTTTATACAGTCTCTATAAAGTTTTACGTGCCGCTCGCGATAAACGCGGCGCCATTGATTTCGAAACGACTGAGACACAGATCATTAGCAATGCGTTGGGAAAAATTGAACGCATTGAGCCAAGAGTTCGCAATGAAGCTCATCGAATTATTGAAGAGTGCATGTTGTCGGCCAACGTTTGCGCTGCGGATTTTTTAGATAAAAATGGGCATGCGTCTTTATTCCGAGTTCACGCAGAACCGTCGGTCGAAAAGTTGCTAACCCTCAAGCAAGTACTGAGAACAGCTGGCTTACATTTGAGTGGCTCCGATAAACCAAGACCCAAAGACTTTGCTAAGTTGATTGAAGAAATCAAACCAAGGCCTGATGCCACCATGTTGCAGTCAGTGGTATTGAGGTCCATGCAACAAGCGGTTTATCAACCTGACAACTATGGCCACTTTGGTTTAGCGTACCCGGCTTATGCGCACTTCACGAGCCCGATTCGTCGCTATCCTGACCTATTGGTTCATCGTGCCATTAAAGCCATTCTGGCTAAGAAGACATATTCACCAAGCATCCCATCGGATGTGGTTTTGAACTTGGCCATGCCTAAGAGCGGCCCAGGTCGTGTGAACGCAGCCAATGCTAAGAAGTCTCATGAAGAGGGTAAATTAAAGCCTGCGGCAAAAACAGCACGAGGCTCCAAAACTAAGCAAGAAGCGTCGACCGCCCTGGCAGCTTGGGCTCAATTAGGTGTCCATTGTTCTTCTAATGAGCGTCGCGCAGATGAAGCCTCAAGAGATGTTGAGGCTTGGTTGAAGTGTTACTATATGCGCGACCATCTTGGTCAGGAGTACGCTGGCACGATCACCGGCGTTGCAACATTTGGCCTATTTGTTCAATTGGAAAGCCTTTTTGTTGAAGGCATGATTCATATCAGCGAACTTGGTGGAGACTACTACCAATACGATGAAGCCAGACAAGAGTTGCGTGGCGAACGCACGGGCATTCGTTACAGGTTAACTGATCGAGTTCATGTTTTGGTCAGTCGAGTTGACTTGGATGCGCGCAGAATCGAATTCAGTTTGGTAAAACCAAATAGCGACAGAAATGGCGTTGCTGGCGTTGGGGCCAGTGATCGTTTCTCGCAGGTTGATCCTGGCCGAGGTAATAAATCTAGTCGACATCCAGGCGCTAAGAAATCTTCATCAAGATCACACTCAAGCTCAAGGGCCAATCCAAACTCAAGCGCAACTCAAGCAGGCGTTAGGGGGCCTCGTGGATCCACTGCAGCTGGCCCTGGTTTATCTTCACCACCCATGAAGTCAACCGGCGACGCAGCCAAAAAGAAAACCACAGCCGCCAAGGCTGGTAAAAAACCAAAAAAAGCCAGTAATGCCAAATCAAAAGGGCATGAGTTAAGTATTCGTAAAGGTCGTCGTTAATGTCAGATAGAGAACATCGCTCCGAATCAAAAAAAGATCAGTCGCAAAAGCAACATAGTGGTGATGGCAAGCAAATGATTTTAGGTTTCCATGCCGTGATTGCAAGATTGCGCCAAGATCCTGAGTCATTGAGAACGGTTTATGTTGATCCTGCAAGACGAGATCGCAGGATGCAAGACTTCATAAAATCCGCAGAACCTATTTTGGGTAGACGCTTGCATCAAGCTGATACTGAGCGTTTAAGGACTCTGGCTGGGAACGATCGTCATCAAGGGGTAGTTGCTTTTGCAGACACCATTTCTAAAGTTCAAACCTTGGATGAGTTATTGGATGCTCTGAGTGGCCCTGCACTTTTATTGATTTTAGATGGTGTGACCGATCCTCATAATCTTGGGGCGTGTCTTCGAGTGGCTGATGGCGCAGGCGTTGATGCTGTGATCGTGCCTAAAGATCGTTCTGCACATTTGAATGCCACAGTGAGTAAAGTGGCCAGTGGTGCAGCTGAAACCATGCCTTTGATTGCCGTGACCAATCTAGCCAGAACCATGCGTGAACTTCAAGAGGCGGGTGTTTGGCTAATCGGAACGGATGATCAGACTGAAAAAACACTTTATGACATGGATTTCACGGGCCCGGTAGCTTTGGTGATGGGCGCTGAAGGTGAGGGCATGAGAAGATTGACCAGAGAGACTTGTGATGCACTGGTTAAAATACCAATGATGGGTGGCGTAGAAAGCTTGAACGTTTCTGTTGCCAGTGGCGTTGCTTTATATGAGGCACGCAGACAAAGAATGCTGAAAGCTTAAAAACCTAAAACCAAGGCTTTAACTGACGAGCACCTTCTCTAATTTTTCAATATCAGCACAGAACAAACGGATGCCTTCAGAAAGTTTTTCTGTGGCCATGGCATCTTGATTTAACTGATAGCGGAATGATCCTTCATCAGCCTTGATGGCATTCAATTTAACAGTCTGAGCACTTTTTACGGTTAATGCTGGAGTTAATGCTGCGGAGTTGGCCTGTAACTCAGCAAGCAGTTCTGGGCTGATGGTCAATAAATCACAACCGGCCAAGTGAGTGATTTGGCCAATATTTCTGAAGCTTGCCCCCATCACCTCG
>JBEIOY010000042.1:0-9245 GCA_040377355.1 Burkholderiaceae bacterium
ATTGCGCTCTTTAGAAATTACTCGGATGACCTTGCTAAACGGACCTTCAGATTTTCGATCATTTATCTTTCATTATTATTCGCCGCTCTTTTAATAGACCACTACCTATGACATTTCAAATACTTAACCAGCGTTTTTTCACCCGCACTTTATTGGCCTTGCTCACAGTTTTCGCTGTCACGGCTTGCTCGAATCAGAACATTAAATTTAATAATGTGGATATCACGGGCAGTAAAGCATTCGGGAAAGATTTTTCTTTGACCGATCATAACGGCAAGAAAAGACAGTTGGCTGATTTCAAGGGGCAGTTAGTGGTGATGTTTTATGGTTTCACCCAGTGCCCAGATGTTTGCCCAACCACCATGACTGAAATGCAAGGTGTGATGGAGTTATTGGGCAAGGATGCTAGTCGTGTGCAGGTGATGTTTGTCACCGTAGATCCTGAGCGTGATACGCAAGAACTTTTATCTCAGTATGTCCCAGCTTTTGATAAACGTTTTTTAGGTTTAAGACCTCAATCAATCGAAGAGTTAGAAAAGATCACCAAAGACTTTAAAGTGTTTTATAAAAAGGTGCCGGGTAACAGCCCAACAAGCTACACCATTGATCACACAGCGGGTAGTTACGTGTTTGACACAAAGGGGCAGCTGCGATTGTTTTTAAAGCACCAGCAAGGCCCTCAGCCAATTGCTGAAGACTTGAAAAAGTTACTTTGAAATTTTTTGATTAAAGCAGAAATGATTTAGGCAGTTAATGCTGACTTCATTTTTTTTAACGCAGCGGCTTCAATTTGGCGTACACGCTCAGCAGAAATATTGAATTCAGCAGCAAGATCGTGAAGCGTGGTTCCGCCCGTTCCATCATCTGCAACATCTAACCAACGAGACGCAACAATCTTGCGACTGCGTTCATCTAGACTAGCCAAAGCCTTTTCAATGCCTGGACCTTGTATTTGACGGGTCTCTTCTCGAGCCAATACCTCGGTAGGCTCATAACGGGTGTCTGATAACCAATTGATCGGCGCATAAGCTTCATCATCCGATGAATCTGCTTCCATCGCTACATCGCCACCACTCAATCTTTTTTCCATCTCTCGCACATCCTCCTGGCGAACATCCAGCGCTTTGGCAAGGTGATCAATCTCAGATGGAGATAAAGCATTTAAAGTTGGTTTGTTGCTGCGCAAGTTAAAAAATAATTTGCGGTGAGCTTTGGTTGTGGCAATCTTGACCATTCTCCAATTACGAAGAATGTATTCATGAATTTCAGCTTTGATCCAGTGAATTGAATAGGTCACTAAACGGGCACCTTGTTCAGGGTCATATCGTTTCACTGCTTTCATCAGACCAATATTGCCCTCTTGGATCAAATCCGCATGAGGGATGCCATAACCAAGGTATTGGCGAGCAATAGAAACAACTAAACGAAGGTGTGACATCACCAAGGTTTTGGCAGCGTCTAAGTTTTCATGATCTCTGAATTCGCGCGCGAGGCGAATTTCATCTGATGCGCTGAGCATTGGCAGACGATTAACGCTTGAAATGTAAGCATCAACACTGCCCACATTTAATTGCATTGGAATCATAGCATTCATATTTGTCATACCTCTATATTAGCACTCCTGATATTAGAGTGCTAATTTATGTATAACCATATGATTTATATAGGAATAAACTAATTTGGAATCAAGGATTTAGCGAATTCTGAAGCATTGAATGGCTTCAAATCAGACAGCTGTTCGCCTAGGCCAATAGCTAAAACACTGGGTGGATTTTCTGATAACTCTGAAGCGATGGCGCACAAGATGCCACCTTTGGCTGTTCCATCGAGTTTGGTGACGATGATTCCAGTTAAATTGAGAGCCTCATGGAAGGCCTTTACTTGGGCCATACCATTTTGACCAGTATTGCCATCAATCACCAAAATAGTCTCATGAGGGGCCGATTCTTGTGCCTTGCCGATGACTCGTTTCACTTTCTTGAGCTCATCCATGAGGTGAGCCTGGGTCGATAGTCTGCCAGCGGTATCAATGATGACAAGGTCTTGTTGACGGGATTGACCGGCTTTAACAGCATCATGGGCTACTGCAGCAGCATCCCCACTTTCTTGGGTTATTACAGCCACTTGGTTGCGCTCCCCCCAAGCGATTAGCTGCTCTCTAGCGGCTGCTCGGAAAGTGTCTCCGGCCCCCAATAAAACTTTGTGTCCAGTTTGTTGAAAGTAATGACAAATTTTTCCAATGCTGGTTGTTTTGCCTGCTCCATTAACCCCTACGATCAGCCATATGATCGGTTGTCCTGGGATACCAGGTAAAAATTCCAGTGGATTTTGGGGTCTTTCAAGTTTGCTCAAGAGCTTTTCGACCAATGTGGCTAGAATCTTCTTTAGATCATCAGCAGATTCAGCTTTTTGATTTTTTGCTTCACGGCGAAGTTGACCGATCAAGGTTTGGGTGGCGCTCATACCAACATCTCCCAAAAGAAGAGTTTCTTCTAGGGATTCGTACCATTGTTCATCAACTTTTTGAAGATTAAATAGGTTTGATAAGGTTTTACGTAATCCGAACATGACCGATACAATTGATTAATTATGAACATATTAACAACCCTTGCAGGTCGAGCGTTAACTTTTTTTGGCGCCGCAATTATTTCATTTAGTGGGTATGCACAAAATACTCCCCAGAAAACCCTGAACACACATGAGTTTCAGCTATCCAATGGAATGAAAGTGATTGTTCGACAAGATCATCGCGCGCCAACCGTGGCTCACATGGTTTGGTATCGCGCCGGATCAATGGATGAGGTCAATGGCAAAACGGGCGTTGCTCATGTGCTAGAGCACATGATGTTCAAAGGCACCAAGAATTTGAAGCCAGGTGAGTTTTCCAAAAAGGTGGCTGCAGTTGGTGGTCGCGATAACGCATTTACAAGCAAAGACTACACAGCTTATTTTCAGCAAATTGAAAAAAGTCATTTGCCAGCCATGATGGCTTTAGAAGCTGATCGTATGCAAAATCTGCGAATCGATAAAGAAGAGTTTGCTAAAGAAATACAAGTGGTGATGGAAGAGCGACGCTTAAGAACGGATGATCAATCAAAAGCCATTGTTTATGAGCAGCTGATGGCTGCTGCATTCACCAATAATCCTTACCGCAACCCCATCATTGGTTGGATGGATGATTTAAAAAATATGACTTACTTGGATGCGCTTGAGTGGTATCAGGACTGGTACGCACCCAATAATGCTGTATTGGTTGTAACTGGTGATGTGATGCCGGCTGATGTCAAAGCGTTAGCAGAAAAATACTATGGACCAATACCAGCAAAGAAAATCAAAGAGAGAAAGCCTCAGATTGAAGTCTCTCAAATTGGAACAAAAAGAATTGTTGTGAAGGCTCCTGCAGAAAATCCAGAAATTACATTTGCTTGGAAATCTCCAAAAATTGAACCAACTGATTTAAATGCGATTGATCCTTATGCATTGAGCGTTTTGTCTGCCATTTTGGATGGCCATTCAAATTCAAGATTGAATCGACAATTGGTAAAAGATCAACGCTTGGCCGATAGCGTGGATGCCTCATATGGGATGTCTGGAAGGGGGCCGCAGTTATTTTCAATTTCAGCAAGCCCAGCCAAAGGAAAGAGCCTTGTTGTCATCGAAGAGGGCATCAGAAAGATTTTGGTGGATATTAAGACCAAGGGTGTGAGCAAGACCGAATTGGATCGAGTGAAATCACAACTGGTCTCATCTCAGATATACAAGCGTGATTCAATCTTTGCGCAGGCCATGGAAATTGCGATTGCAGAAATGAATGGTATTTCATGGAAGTATTTAGATGACATGTTGTTGAATGTGCAGAAAGTCACATCAGAAGATATTCAAAGAGTGGTTGAGAAATACCTCATCGATGATGCATTAACGGTTGCAACTTTAGACCCTCAAGCCGTTCAAAAGAAAACCGCTGGCGCGCAAGCAATGCCTGCAGGAATGAGGCACTAAGATGAAAAATTTACTAGCAATCATCGTTTTTAGTTTTAGCGCTGCAGTTGCGCAGGCGAGCGCAAAGATCAATCATTGGGTACACAGTAGTGGCGCTTTGGTTTATTTGGTCGAAGCCAGAACCATACCAATGATTGATCTACAGATTGATTGGTATGCTGGCTCTGTCAATGATCCTAAGGCTCAGTTAGGTTTGGCGGCTATGACGGCTGGCATGATTGATAAAGGATCCATGTTCAACGGGCGTCTAATATCTGAAGCGGAGGTATCAGATCGTTTGGCTGATCATGGCGCTGGCTTAAGTTTCAGCGCAAGTGCAGAGCGAGCCAGTATGCGCTTGCGCACCTTGAGTGATGAAAAGAAAAAACTGGCTGCGATTGATTTAGCCAGTTCTGTAATCAAGAGCCCAGTTTTTGATTCTAAAATTCTTAAAAGAGAGCAAGAGCGAACAGTTTCAGCCATCAAAGAGGCTGACTTGAAGCCTGAAACAAAATTATCAAAAGAATTTGATCGTCAAATTTATGGGAAACATCCTTTCGCTGATTCACCAACAATAACAACAATTCAAGCAATTAAATCTGAGGATCTCAAACGTTTTTATGCCTCTAGATATGCTTCTAAAGGAAGTAAGGTTACAGTTGTTGGCGATATTGGGCGTGTGGAGGTTGATCAGTTGCTTGATCGATTGATGTCATCGATTCCTAAAGAAGCGAAAGAGCAGCAACAAGTTCCTGATGTTTTAAGGTTCGATAAAAGTAAAGAATCAAATTTAATTATCAAGATACCTCATGATGCGCAGCAGGCACATATTTCTATGGGAATGCCAGCCATCGCAAGAAAAGATCCAGATTATTTCCCAATGTTGGTTGGGAACTACATCTTGGGCGGCGGCGGATTCGTTTCGCGCCTTGTGAAAGAGGTTCGTGAAAAACGAGGTTTGGCCTACAGTGTTTATAGCTATGTGGCACCTGGAAGGCAGATTGGGCCTTATGTGGCTGGTATGCAAACTCAAAAAGCTCAAGCTGAATTAGCGGTTGATGTGATGAAGAAAACCATTGGAGAGTTCATCGTAAACGGACCGACTGATGAAGAACTTCAGGCTGCCAAAAATAATCTTGTGAATGGGTTTCCTTTGAGGATTGATAGTAATCGCAAAATTTTAGATAACGTTTCAAGTATTGCTTGGAATGATTTACCTTTAGATACTTTGGATCAGTGGACCAATCAACTGCGCCAGGTAACGAAAGATCAAGTGACTGCTGCATTTAAAAAGAATTTAGATGTTAATCAAATGGTGACTGTTGTGGTTGGAGCTCCATGACCGCTGGCAAGGTCAGAATCATTGCAGGTGCATGGCGCGGTAGATTAATCAAAGTGATTGATTCACCAGGTTTAAGGCCAACAGCTGATAGAACCAGAGAAACTTTGTTTAATTGCTTGGGCCAACGTGTCGATGATTTGATTTGTCTGGATATGTTTGCAGGAACCGGTGCTTTGGGTTTTGAAGCCTTGTCTCGAGGCGCCCAAAAAGTAACCATGATTGATGCTTCAAAACAAGCACATGATGCATTAAAAGAAAACTATCAGAATTTAGCCAAGGATGGGGCATTGGGCACGGCTGAATTCATCAAGGGTAACGCAATTGCAAGCGCCTCAAAACAAGCAGAAAATTCGATTGATATTTGCTTTATTGACCCCCCATTTTCAGAACCAGACCTGTTTTTAGATGCTCTTAAGCAAGCGGTCAGGATAACCAAGAAAAATGATGGATCTGCTATTTATATGGAGCACCCCAAAGAAATCAACCCTGAAAAATTATTGAAAGAAATAGCAGAATATGGGGAATTTTGGGAAATTCGTCGTACCATACGTTCCGGGGTGGCAATTGGTACTTTGATGGCCCCTAAAACAATATAAGTTGCTTAAGGTTGGGAGAGCACCATGACAGTCGCTGTATATCCAGGAACATTTGATCCCTTTACCAGAGGGCACGAAGATTTGGTTCGTCGCGCTTCATCAATTTTTGATGAAGTGGTTGTGGGCGTTGCTGACAGTAAAAATAAAAAACCGATTTTTTCTCTTGAAGAACGAATTGACATTTCTCGTGAAGTTTTAGGTCACTACACCAATGTTCGCGTTGAAGGCTTCAGTGGTCTATTAAAAGATTTTGTGAGAAAAAATAATGCTCGCGTGATTGTTCGAGGTTTAAGGGCGGTTTCAGATTTCGAATATGAGTTTCAAATGGCTGGTATGAATCGATATTTATTACCTGATGTAGAAACCCTATTTTTAACGCCTTCTGATCAGTATCAATTTATTTCTGGAACGTTTGTTCGAGAAATTGCTCTTCTGGGCGGCGATGTGAGTAAGTTTGTATTCCCTTCGGTGGAAAAATGGCTAGCCAAAAAGATTTAATGACATTATTTAGGATATACAAATGGCGCTGTTGATTACGGACGAATGCATCAATTGTGATGTGTGTGAGCCTGAGTGCCCCAATGACGCCATCACCATGGGTTTGGAAATCTACGAGATTGATCCTAATAAATGCACTGAATGTGTCGGTCACTATGATGTGCCTCAGTGTCGTCAAGTTTGTCCGGTAGACTGCATCCCGCTTCATCCTGAGTACGTTGAGAGTAAAGAGCAGTTGATGCAAAAATACAAAAACCTCACTGGTAAATCCAGTTAGTTAAGTATTGCTGTACTCAAGTATTGCTGTGCAACTCCATGGTAGCCGCGCTCATATCGCTCTTTGAAATCAATGGCATGACTTTTAAAAAACAAGACATCGCTCGATCAATATCAATTTTTTCTTCAAGTCGTGGCTTTTTGAGAACATAGTCCGCCACATCTAAATTTCTTTTTTCTTCTTCAGAGTCTCGTGGGTGACCAATGCCTAGCCTTAAGCGCCAGTAGTCATTTGTATTGAGGTGTGCACTGATGTCTTTTAAACCATTATGTCCGCCTAGACCTCCCGCCCATTTCAGACGAGCAACACCAGGCTTTAAATCAAGTTCATCATGAATGATTAACATTGAATCTGGATTGATTTTATGAAAGCGAGATAGGGCAGCCACTGCTTGACCGCTTCTGTTCATAAACGTTGATGGCTTTAATAGATAAGTGTCTTCGGAGCCCAATTTAATTTTAGCGATTTGGCCATAAAATTTTGGATCATCCTGCCAGTGACCTTGGTATAGGCGTGAGATTTCATCTAGCAGCCAAAAGCCGGCATTATGCCGATCTTTTTCGTGTTTGGTGCCAGGATTGCCAAGGCCAATAATTAATTTGAACATAACGCTACTTTAGTCTATTTTTGGGGCGAAAAAAAACCCGCGCAATGCGGGTTTTTCATCAGGTTGAAAAGATTACTTCTTTTCTTCCTTTGGTTCTTTAGCAGTTGTTGCAACAGGTGCTGCTGGAGCAACTGGGGCATCGGTTGTTTCTACCTTAACGGTTGGAATACGAGCATTCGCAACCACTGGGTTTTCAACTTCTAAGTGAGGCACAAGTGAAAGACCTTTTGGCAAAGCAACGTCTTTAACGTGAATTGCATGACCAACTTCGATCTTGCTCAAATCAACTTGAATAAATTCTGGCAAGTCTGCAGGTAAGCAGGTCACTTCGATTTCAGTTGCAATGTGGCTGATCAAGGCGCCGCCTAATTTAACAGCAGGGGCAACTTCAGCATTCACAAAGTGCAAAGGTACTTTAACGTGAATCTTCTTGTTGACATCTACACGTTGGAAGTCAATGTGCAAAACCAATGGCTTGAAAGGGTGCATTTGATAGTTACGTAAAAGAGCTTTTTGAGTCTTTCCTGCAACTTCAATGTCTAAAATTGATGAATGGAATGCTTCTTTACGCAAAGCGTGAAAAAGTGCATTGTGATCTAGCTCTACAGCTTGAGGGGTTTCAGTACCACCATAAATAATGCCGGGTGTTTTTCCAGCATTGCGCAGGCGGCGGCTCGCACCCGTTCCCTGTACGCTACGTTCGTAAGCGACAACTTTCATATGAACTCCAAATAATTAAAAAATAAAGGCTTTTCTGTTCGCGACCAAACAGGAAAGCCCTCTATTCTATCGTAAAAACCTTGATTCTTAGGGGAAAATATTAAGAATCCGCAAATAGTGACATCACAGAATCACCAGTACTGATGCGTGAAAGTGTCTCTGCCAGTAATGGCGCTGTAGATAAAACCCTGATTTTATTGAGTTTTTTAGCTTCATCATTCAGGGGAATGGTATCAGTCACCACAACCTCATCCAAAGCGGACTCGGCAATGCGGCCAACAGCACCACCCGATAGAACCGGGTGGGTACAGTAAGCCACCACGCTCTTGGCGCCGCGCTCTTTGAGAACTTGAGCTGCCTTGCAAAGCGTGCCACCAGTATCAATCATGTCGTCCATGATCACGCAGTGACGGCCTTCAACTTCACCAATCACATGCATCACTTCAGAAACGTTCGCTTTGGGACGACGTTTATCGATGATGGCTAAATCGCAGTCCAATTGTTTGGCCAGGGCTCGTGCTCGAACAACCCCGCCAACGTCCGGAGACACCACCAATAAATCAGGACTTTTTTTACTCTGAAGATCCTTCAAAAGAATCGGTGAGGCGTAGATATTATCAACTGGGATATCAAAAAATCCCTGGATTTGATCAGCATGTAAATCCATCGTCAAGACACGGTCAACACCGGCAACTTGCTGCAGCATATTCGCCACTAGACGAGCTGAGATTGCAACGCGAGCAGATCTAGGTCTTCTATCTTGACGGGCATAGCCGAAGTAAGGAATCACTGCAGTAATTCTGCCTGCAGATGATCGCTTTAATGCATCAACCATGATCATCAGTTCCATCAGGTTGTCATTGGCGGGCGCACAGGTTGATTGAAGAACCACCACATGTTTGCCGCGAACGTTTTCTTGAATTTCTACTTGAATTTCACCGTCTGAAAAGCGACCAACTTCAGCTTTTCCAAGGGGAATTTTTAAGTGATCACTCACAGCCTTGGCCAAAGCAGGATTGGCATTGCCTGTGAAAACAATCATGGTTTCATGTTGCATAGGTTCTTTTGTCATATTTAGTATCTTAAGAATGAGTAGTTAGATTATGCGACAAGTTTTGGCAGGGGAAGAAGGATTCGAACCTTCGCATGCCGGAATCAAAATCCGGTGCCTTAACCAACTTGGCGACTCCCCTCTCGCATCTACTCCTATGAACTTGGATTGTATGA
>JBEIOY010000058.1:0-7811 GCA_040377355.1 Burkholderiaceae bacterium
CAAGTTTGCTTCCAGCATCAGCGCCAGCAACCACAAAATGTGTTTTGGCAGAAACGGATCCCGCCACCTTGGCGCCAGCTTTTTCTAAGAGCGCTTTAGCCTCATCGCGCGACATAGTTGGCAATGTGCCGGTCAAAACAAATGTTTTACCGACCAATTCTGGATTGATCGTTGAGGTTTCTACTTCAAGCTCAATGCCTGATGCCAGTAGTTGCTCAATAACCTCTCTATTGTGAGATTCACTAAAAAAGCTGAGCAAAGACTTGGCCACCACAGGACCCACATCGTTGACTTGAAGCAATTCTTCTTCATTGACCGCCATCAGCTTGTGAATCTGACCAAAATGTTTTGCTAGATCCTTGGCCGTACTCTCGCCGACATGGCGTATACCTAGAGCAAAAATAAATCTGGCCAAAGTATTTTTTCTAGATTTTTCGATTGATTGAAGTAAGTTCTCAGCTGACTTTTCACCCATGCGATCCAAATTAGCCAATGCCATTAAGCCCAAGCGATATAAATCAGCCGGCGTTCTGACAATCGATAGGTCAACTAACTGATCAACAATCTTTTCACCTAGACCGTCAATGTCCATGGCTCTGCGTTGTGCAAAGTGCAGCAGTGCTTGCTTACGCTGAGCTAGACAAAATAGACCGCCACTGCATCTAGCAACAGCCTCTTCTTCTGGCTTCTCTATATGAGAGCCACAAATGGGGCAAGACGTCGGCATCATAAAAGCAAGTGCTGACGATGGGCGCTTTTCTTTGATAACTGACACCACTTCAGGAATCACATCCCCGGCACGACGCACCACCACGGTGTCGCCAATGTGCACATCTTTCCGACGAACCTCATCTTCATTGTGCAAGGTCGCATTGGTAACAGTCACACCACCAACCACCACCGGTGAAAGTCTAGCCACAGGGGTGATTGCCCCTGTTCTACCCACTTGGACATCAATGCCCAAAACAGTGGTCAGGGCCTCTTGGGCTGGATATTTATGGGCTACCGCAAACCGAGGAGCTCTTGAAACAAAGCCCAAATCCTCTTGCAGTTCTCTTGAGTTAACCCTATAAACCACGCCATCAATGTCATAAGGCAGTTGGTCTCGTAAGGCGCTGATGGACTTGTAAAAACTCATCAAACCATCAATTGATTTAACTACAACCCGATGCTCACAAACAGGCAAACCCCATGATGCATAAAGATCTAGCAACTCAGCATGTGTTTTGGGGATAAAGCTTGAAGGTTCACACTGACCGATGCCATATGCATAAAAAGACAAAGTACGTTGTGCGGTGATTCTGGAGTCTAGTTGACGCAGACTGCCGGCTGCAGCATTTCTTGGGTTGGCAAAAGTTTTTTCAGATTTGGTGATTGCAACTTGATTTAAATTCTCAAAATCTTTATGGCTCATAAAGACTTCACCTCGAACATCCAAAATCTTGGGGTGTGAGGCACCTTTTAATCTTAAAGGAATAGCCTTGATTGTTCTGATATTGGCCGTCACATCTTCACCACTATAGCCATCACCACGTGTGGCTGCTTGTGTGAGAAGGCCATTTTCATAGCGCAAAGAGATAGCAAGGCCATCAAATTTTAGTTCAGCAGCATATTCAACAGAGCTTAGATTTAAACCGTCTCGACAACGCTTATCAAATGCCTCAGCTTCTTTATCTTCCAATGCATTATTCAATGAAAGCATGGGAACCACATGTTTGACTTCAGAAAAAAGATCGCTGGCTTGTCCGCTCACTCGCTGTGAGGGTGAGTCCGAGGTGACCCAATCAGGGTGCTCGTGCTCAATAGCCAACAACTCTCGGTAGAGCTTATCGTATTCAACATCGGGAAGTTTTGGGTCATCAAGAACGTAGTAAGCATGATCCAAGCTTGCCAACTCGTCTTTCAGCCAGGCATATCGGGCCGAATCAGCCATAAGAACCTATGAGTAGAGTCTGCTTGCAGCAGCAGAACCTGCAGGGATGCCTTGAACTGTCATCGCTTGATAAATCTCTTCAAGCTGACTCTTGATGGCAGCAATGGCCTCATCTACCAATGGTCTTCCAGCATCATCAACCAAATGACCATTGAGCGCTTCGGCCAATAATTTTGCATCATCGAGCATTAATTGAAACGGCGCAATTTCATAAGATACGTGAGGTAGGTTCAATAGCAGCGTCACATGTTGAACATTTGATTGGCTTAAATCATCACGCAAGAAATTGGCTTGATCAGCAATCAATTTGTAGATGGTTGTATCTACAACAACCCGCTGATACTCACGACCGTCACGTGATAACAAAAACCCTGCCTTGTTTGCAACATTCTGAATGGTCATCAAGTTCCATAAACCATCTTTTGGAATCACCGTAATACCCAGTTGAATATCGCACTTTGCTGCAAAGTCATCTAAGCTCTTGGCGGACTCAATGATGTCATTGTGGGGAGCTAAATCTAACTCAGCATCCAAGGCATTGGATAGTAATTGTGCTTTTGAAACAAAGTCTGATAAATCAACCATGCCAATCGGCCCAGATCGATTAGCCAATTGAATGGCCAGCTGAAGTTCGGTAAAGCTTTTCTCAGGCGTGATTGATTGCCAAACAGCATCAGTACTCAATCCTTCATGCAGCCAAGTGAATTGAGTATTTTTAGGCCAATCAGATAAATGACTCAAAATTTCTTGGCCAGTGATAGGTTCAGGCAAGCGCAAGGTTGCAACACAATCAATCAACGGATCAATTTTTCCCAAAACAGGCTCAGTATGTGTTGTTGGACTCGCGCCACCACCAAGACTTGGCTCAGATTTGTTAAGGGCTCCGTCGACTGCTGAAAAACTAGGTTCAGATGAATCAATGAAATCATTCTTCGATTCATTGTTATCTAGCTTGCGTATACGTATCGCGTTATAAATCATGACCAGGACCAATAAACTAAAACCAATCAGTCCGAGGGATAACTGAAGATCCGACAACCCTAAGGATGTAGCAAGTTCAGTGAACCAAATCATTAAGCAGCCTCCACCATAGTTGCCGCAGCTTCTAAGTCGACAGCAACAATTCTAGAAACACCCTGCTCTTGCATCGTGACGCCGATTAGTTGGCTCGCAATTTCCATGGTGATCTTATTGTGTGAAATAAAGACAAATTGAGTGTTTTTAGACATTCTTAAAACCATGTCTGCATAGCGGCCTGTATTGGCATCATCTAATGGGGCATCAACCTCATCTAGCAAACAGAATGGTGCCGGATTTAATTGGAACAATGAGAAGACCAAGGCAATCGCAGTCAAAGCTTTTTCACCGCCAGACAATAAATGAATGGTTGAATTCTTCTTGCCCGGTGGCTGTGCCATCACCTGAACACCAGAGTCTAAAATCTCTTCGCCAGTCATCACTAATTTGGCATGACCGCCTCCAAATAAGTCTGGGAAAAGTTTTGCAAAATGTTCATTCACTTGATCAAAAGTACCCTGTAACAAATCACGAGTTTCAGAGTCAATTTTTGCGATTGCATCTGTCAATGTGTTGATTGCTTCATTTAAGTCAGCCGACTGGGCATCCAAGAATGTCTTACGTTCTTGAGCGCTGGTCAATTCTTCAAGTGCGGCCATGTTCACAGGGCCCAAACCTTGAATCTCTTGATTAAGTTTATTTACTTCAGCCTGTAAGGTGCTGACCTTCATATCAGGCTTTAAATAGGCTTGCAATTCCTCAACATTGGCTTGCGCATCCATCAGCATGGTTTCAAATTGCTCAACATTCAAACGAGCAGCCTGCTCTTTGAGTTGAAGCTCCATCGCTTTGTCGCGCAAAGGCTGCAAGCTGCGCTCAATTGTCAAGCGTGCCTCATCACCCTCACGTAAACGATGAGAAATAGCATCCATTTCTGTTCTAGCGTTTGCCAAAGCAGCTTCGCGAGCACTTCTTTGAATCAATAAGTTTTGTAAGGCATCTTGAGCAGCTTCATCAGACAGGCCATACAACTCTTCTTGAGAATTGCCCAAGCTCACTTGGATGTCGCCCACTTGTTGCTGAGCAGATTGTTGATCACGTGTTAAATCGCTGATTCTTTGCGCCAAAGTTCTGGTGTTGAACGATGCTTCACTGGCTTCACGCTCAGATAAACGCAGAGCTTCACGAGCTTGTTCAAGAGCATGTTGAGCTGCTTGGTAAGCATCTTGGGCAGTCGTCAAACTATCTCCATGCACGCCTTTTTCATTTTGCACACGGTCCAACTCGCCTTGACCTTGATCTCTGATCGATTGAAGTTCAACCGATTGTTGGGTGAGCTCATCAAGCTCACGATTGATTTGCTCAGCCCTGCTTCGGTATTTTTCGTCAGCTTGAGCAAGTTGTAGGCGCTCAACTTCTAAGTTGTGCGCTTCTCTCACAGCTTGTTCAGCCGTTTGACGAGCTTGTTGAGCTAATTGATGGGCTTGATGATAAGCGGATTGCGCTCTATTGGCTTCACTTTGAGCTTCATCAAGAATCAATTGCTGAGCCTTTAGTTGTAAATCTAAATTTTCAATTTCTTGACCGCGCGCCAATAGACCAGCTTGCTCCGAGTCCTCTGCATATAACTGCAAACTCACGCGGCTGACTATGTGGCCTTCTTTTACTAAAAGTACGCCACCTTGAGGTAGTTGTTCACGACGACGCATCGCATCATCCAAGCTATCGGCAATAAAAACATTGCCTAACCACTCTTGCATTACGGCTTTGATGCCTGAATCTTTGACCTGAACACGGCTCATCAAACCGGTCAAACCATTGACGCTTGAATCCGAATTAGAAATACCGTTACCAGAATAAAACGCCAAGCGAGACGGCGGCGCATCTTGGGCAAGACGCACTGCTTCATTTAAATCACCAGCCTGCAAAGCTGTGACTCGCTCACGCAAAACTGCTTCAAGAGCAGTTTCCCAACCTTTTTCAACTTGTAAGTCTTGCCACAAACGTTGTTTTTTACTGAGACCTTTTTGCTCTAACCAAGGACCAACCTTGGCTTGAGCTTGTACTTTTTCTTGCAAAGCCTGCAAAGCGCCTAAGCGAGCTTCCGTTTGACTCAAGGCAGCAGAAGATTCTTGCAAAGTTTGTTGGGCTTTTTGTCTGGCTGTATCAGCTTGCGGAACATTCACATTGGCTGCTTCAGAAACTTCCTGAGCTTCATCAGCCTTGCGCTGAGCCATGGCTTGACGATCAGTGACCAAACTCAGAGCTTGCGCATCTGGTTTCACCAAACTTGATAAATCAGCCTGTAAACGCTCTTGACGTTGATGAAGTTGATCTAGTTGACGGCCAGCAGCCAATACACGCTCAGCCAAACTGGCTAAACGCTGATCGGTTGATGACACTGCTTCACGCGCTTGATCCAAAGCTTTTTGTGTTTCCAAATAAGACACTTCATGCGCTGGTAGCTTCTCTTGAACCTCATGGAGAGCCTCTAAGAAACGTTCTTCGTTTTCACGTGCAGACTCTAGATCAATATTTGTTTGACGCAAGGAATCCGCCGCGGCTACTTCTTGTGAAGACCAGCGGGATAGCTGCGCTTGTAAATCTGAAATCTGTTGTTGTAGGCGCGCACGAGATTCTTGAACATAACGAATCTCATTCTCAAGCTTACTTACTTCAGCATTCACCTCATAAAGCTCACCTTGAGCGGTGGAAACTAAATCTTGTGATGCGTAATGAGAGCTTCTTAATTCTTCTAATTCAGCCTCTGCATGACGAAGCTTGGCTGTTTGCTCTTCTAATTGAACTTGAGCATCTCTGATGGCATTCGCATGACGCTCTTGCTCTTTGCCTGCTTCAGTCTGACGAACTAACCACAACAACTGTTGCTGTTGAGCCATCTGGGTATTGAGGTCTTTGTATTTTTCAGCAACTTGAGCTTGAGCTTCGAGCTTGGTGAGATTCTGCGTCAACTCACGCAAGATATCTTCTACACGGGTCAAGTTTTCTCTGGTGTCCTCTAAACGAGATTCAGTTTCTTTGCGACGCTCTTTGTATTTAGATACTCCAGCAGCCTCTTCCAAGAAAATACGCAACTCTTCTGGCTTAGCTTCAATAATCCTAGAGATCATGCCCTGGCCGATGATCGCGTAAGCGCGGGGACCCAAACCAGTACCCATGAACATGTCATGAATATCTTTACGTCTAACTATTTGATTATTGATGTAGTAGCTAGAGGCACCGTCACGAGTCAGCACGCGCTTGACTGACAATTCAGCAAAAGTACTCCACTGACCAGCAGCGCGGCCGTCACTGTTATCAAAAATCAACTCAACGCTTGAGCGACCGGCAGGCTTTCTTTGGCCGGAGCCATTAAAAATAACGTCCTGCATGGATTCGCCACGCAATTCACTGGCTCTAGATTCACCCAAAACCCAGCGAACGGCGTCAATGATGTTGGATTTACCGCAGCCGTTCGGGCCCACAACGCCAATTAACTGGCCCGGAAGCTCGAAATGAGTGGGGTCTACAAAGGATTTGAACCCTGAAAGTTTGATAGATTTAAGTCGCACGGCTAACTTCTTTTAATGGAATCATTGTGATGATACCAAGGTAGGAATAGAAAGAGCACTTCCTAGAGTCGGCAGATATAATCTAGGCTTATTACTTGTTATTTTTAAAGGAAAAAGAGTTTATGGCAACGCTACAGAACATCATTGATCAAGCCTGGGAAGATCGTGCCAGCCTATCACCTTCAGCAGCCCCAAAAGAGGTTCGCGAGGCGGTGGCCACAGTATTAGCAGGTTTAAATGACGGGTCTATTCGTGTTGCTGAACGCCAATCAGTGGGCAAATGGAATGTGAATCAATGGGTTAAAAAAGCCGTTTTAATCTCTTTTCGTCTAGAAGACAATCAAGTGATGTCAGGCAATGGCACCAACGGCTTTCCGCAGTTTTACGACAAAGTACCGACCAAATTTGCCAATTACACCGCTGAAGACTTTGCCAAAGGCGGTTTTCGTGTAGTCCCCCCAGCAACAGCTCGTCGCGGTTCATTTATTGGCAGGAATGTGGTTTTAATGCCCTCATTTGTCAATATCGGCGCTTATGTAGATGAAGGCTCGATGGTTGATACATGGGCCACAGTCGGCTCATGCGCCCAAATTGGTAAAAATGTTCACCTCTCAGGCGGTGTTGGTATTGGTGGTGTTCTAGAGCCAGTTCAAGCAGGTCCTGTGATCATTGAAGACAACTGCTTCATTGGCGCACGCTCTGAAGTGGTTGAAGGCGTTGTGATTGAAGAAAACGCTGTTTTATCGATGGGCGTCTACATCGGTCAAAGCACCAAGATTTATGACCGTGAAACTGGTGAAGTTCATTATGGTCGCGTACCAGCTGGCTCAGTGGTTGTCCCTGGATCTTTACCATCATCATGTGGCAAATACAGCCTCTATGCAGCGATCATTGTTAAAAAAGTGGATGCGCAAACCAGAGCTAAAACAGCCATTAATGACCTATTACGAGACTAAGCTAACTCATTAAAGATTATCTGTGACCACAAACTCAACCTTAAACTTAACAGAACAGCTGATTTCTCAGAATTCAGTAACGCCTGCTGATGGCGGCTGCCAAGATCTGATCGCGAATCGACTCAAAGCGATCGGTTTTGAATGCGAAACCATGATGAGCGGCCCTGATAACTTCAGAGTGACCAATCTGTGGGCAGTTAAAAGAGGTAACCTTGGTAAAACAGGTTCTTTATTGAGTTTTGCGGGTCACACAGATGTGGTGCCAACAGGTCCACTCGATCAATGGTCCTCTAATCCATTTACACCAACACAACAAGATGGTTTTTTATACGG
>JBEIOY010000191.1:0-2566 GCA_040377355.1 Burkholderiaceae bacterium
TTGGCTAACTGATGATCATTATTCATGAGTTTTCTTGATTCTGATACAAACCACGCACCCGCGTTATCTTCGCTACCATCAATACCATCTGTATCAGCCGCTAATGCCGCGAACCCAGGAAGATCATTGGTTGCAACGTACAAAGATAATAAAAACTCGCTGCAGCGGCCGCCACGACCTTTTACGTCACGGGGAATCGTTACGGTACATTCACCACCCGAGAGAAGGGCCACAGGTTTTTTAAACGGTTGGTCATACAGAAAAATTTCACGCGCCAGCGCTGCTTGCATCAATGCAACATCCTTAGCTTCCCCCATCACAGTGTCCCCCAAAATCACCGCCTTCACGCCTTGGGATTCACAGTAGTTGGCTGCCGCCTCTAAACAAGAGTGAGCGGTGGCTAATAGATGGTTATTGATTTGCTTAAAAATCGGGTCGCCCGATTTTGGTGTTTCAGGATTTTTCCCTAACAAACCATTCTTTAAATAATCTGTCACCACCTTTGGAATCTGTCCTTGAAGTAAGTCGTAATCTTTAAGAATTTGAAGTGCATCTGCAAATGTCGATTCATCGGGTGCGCAAGGTCCACTGGCAATACTTGATGGATGATCGCCAGTCACATCAGAAATCAAAAAGGCATCTACTTTGGCGCCTCGATCAGCAGCCTCTCTGGCCATATGACCACCCAATATGCCAGACAAGTGCTTGCGCACAATATTCATTTGACCAATCGGTGCCCCTGACATCAATAGAGCTTGGGTAGTGGTCTGCAAATCCTGAATACTTAAATCTGCGGCAGGCAAGGTCAAAAGACTTGAACCGCCCCCCGAAATGAGCGCAATCAGTTGATCGCCTGGCTGCAAGGTTCTGATTAAACGCAGAGTTTCTTTAGCGCCATTAAGGCCTGCCTCATCAGGCACCGGATGTCCAGCCTCAATCACCTGAATGGTCTTCGTTGGTAAGCCATGGCCGTAACGAGTGATGACCATACCTTCAAGCTTTGCTTCAGGCCAGTTGTCTTTGGCATATTGCTCAAGAGCCACAGCCATAGAGGCAGCAGCTTTTCCTGCCCCCACAACCAAGCAGCGCCCCTTTAAAGGTGCCCCAAATACCTTTTGCAAACCGTTCGGCAACATCACTTGAGGGTCAGCAGTTTTTAAGGCTGCGTCAAATGCAGCCCGCAAAAATTGAGGGGTATTTTTAATGGCCATATCAGGATATTAGCTTGGTTTGAGATTGTTGCGCTTGCCACATGTCGCTATAGCGACCCCCCAAAGATAAGAGCTCATCATGAGTGCCTCTTTCAATAATGCAACCATCATCCATCACCAAAATTTGATCTGCATAAATAATCGTTGATAAACGATGGGCAATGATCAATGTTGAACGATTTTTGGCCAATGCCATCAATTCTTTCTGAATGGCTCTCTCTGTCTCAGAGTCCAAAGCAGAGGTTGCCTCATCAAAAATCAGGAAGGATGGATTTTTCAAAAGGGTTCGAGCAATCGCTACCCGTTGCTTTTCGCCACCAGATAATTTCAAGCCTCGTTCACCAACGGCTGATTTATAGCCGTCTGGAAGTGATGTGATGAAGTCATGAATCTGAGCAGCCTTAGCAGCTATCTCAATTTCTTCTTGCGAAGCTCCAGGACGTCCATAAGCAATATTGTAGGCAATCGTGTCATTAAATAGAACTGTGTCTTGAGGAACAATACCAATACAAGCTCTCACACTTTTTTGTGTCACAGCTTGGATATTTTGCTGATCGAACTCAATTGAGCCTTTCGTCACATCATAAAAACGGAACAGTAATCGCGCTAAAGTACTTTTGCCAGCACCACTGTGACCAACAACTGCTGTGGTTTTCCCAGGCAGGACCTCAAAATCAATTCCTTTTAAAATCTGACGATTGCGCTCGTATGAAAATGACACATCATGAAACTGGATGTGCGGACCCAGAGCTTGGTCCTTGATTACCAAATCCTGAGCGCCCTCTTGATCAGCAATCTCTCGATCAGTACCTAGCAACTTAAACATTCGATCCATATCGATCAAAGCTTGCTTGATTTCTCGATAAATCACTCCCAAAAAGTTAAGGGGTATGTACAACTGAATCATCAGCACATTCACCAACACCAGATCACCCAAGGTCATTGACCCATTCGAGACGCCGATGGTGGCCTGCCACAAAATTAAAATCAGGCCAGTGGCGATGATGATCTGCTGTCCCACATTTAAAACTGCTAGGGATCGTTGAGATTGAATAGCAGCTTCACGATAACGATGAAGATTCTCATCGTATCGCTTAGACTCATATTCCTCATTACCAAAATATTTAACTGTTTCAAAATTGATCAAAGCATCCACTGCTCTTTGGTGCGCCTTTGAATCAAGCTCGTTCATTCTCTTACGATATTTCGTGCGCCACTCAGTCACAACAATCGTAAAAATCACATATAAAACCAATGCGACCAAAGTAATCAGTGCAAATGAGTAGTTATAGGCCCAGACAAAATAACCAAGCACCAAACTCAACTCCACCATGGTTGGCAGAATGCTGTACAAA
>JBEIOY010000155.1:0-3291 GCA_040377355.1 Burkholderiaceae bacterium
ACAAAGAACATGGCTGGAGTTCCAGCAACACCTAATTTCTTGGCCAATGATGTATTGCGATCCAGTGGTGTTCCGCAGTCACCTGGACCAGTTGGCGTTTGGTTCTCAAGCATCCATGCATTCCATGCTTTATTTCGATCCGCTGCACACCAAATCTGTTTTGATTTAGTAGCAGAGTCGGCTGATAGCAAAGGTACTAAAAATGTATAAATGGTGACGTTATCTAATTGTTGAAATGATTTTTCTAATTTTTTACAGAAACCGCAATTAGGGTCTGCAAATACGGCGATTTGGCGTGAGCCCTTACCGCGCACCACTTTGATGGCATCGTTCAGAGGTAAGTCGGACCATTTGATGCGATTCAAATCATGACTGCGTTGCTCAGTGAGGTTGGTGCCTGTTTTTAGATCAACGATTTCCCCTTGAATAAGGTAGCGTGCAGTGGCATCGGCATAAAGGACATCATTGCCAATCACTATTTCGTATAAGCCAGGAACCGGAGTGCTGCGTACCGCACTGATTTGGGCGCGCTCCCCCAACTGTTTTTGAAGTTCGTTTTTTACTTTTTGCTCAACACCGCTTTGCGCATGAACAGCTGAAGCACCGATGGTTGCTAGGAATGTAATCGCAAGCACTTGAAAATATTTTTTAGAAATTGAAGTCATAAATACCTTATTGAGTAAATGTTGTATTTTCGATTAAGAAAGCGCTTTTTTAATCAGCTGTCTTTTAAAGAATGGGCTGCGGTTGACCAAATTCATGCCCATATTCCTGAAATTTTTCATGAGGCTACCAGGGTGGGCAAATAATTTTTGTAACTGATCGGTGGTGAAAAGTAGGGCATCTGTGTCGCCGTGGCGTGAACGTTCATACCGTCTTAAAAGAACAGGGTCGTCAATAGTTCTAAATGATTCTTTTTCCACAATCAGTTTAGCGAAGGTGGCCACATCTCTTAGGCCTAAATTCAGTCCCTGGCCAGCCAGGGGGTGCATCACGTGCGCAGCATCGCCGATCAAAACAATTCTAGGTTGATGGTTTGGCGCAATGATGCGCTCAGCCTTCATTCTGCGAAGAGGAAAACTTTTAGGACCGGTGATCATCTTGAGGGCCCCAAAGCGCTGACCAACCAAGCCTGTTGCAGCCGACATCACTTTGGTTGAAAGAGCTTCGGGTGTTAATTGTTGTAGTTGTTCAGCGTGCGCGGTTCGCGCTGACCATACCATCGATAATTTTTTATTTGGCAGTGGCAGAAGAGCCAATATTTCACCATGGTCTAAAAACCATTGGCAGGCAGCGCCCTGATGATCGTGTTCACATTGAAAATTAGCGACCACAGCGGTTTGTCCGTAATCGTTCACGGGTGTTTTAATTTGTAATTTTTCTCTGATGGGTGATTTGGCGCCGTCAGCGGCCAAAAGAAGCTTGGCAGAAAAACTTTGACCTGCTTTGGTGTGAACTGTTACCGCTTCTTTGCTTGAAACGAAATCAGCAACCGAATCAGTGATGCGTTGAATATTGCCTTGAAATTGGGAGGCAGCGTCTAAAGTTTTTTCAATATGACTAGCTTCTACGATCCATGCAAGTTGAGAAACTGTGGCGCTATAGGCGGAGAAGTGAAGTTCATCTGTGGCTCGCCCACTGTCTCCAAAAACACGCATATCACTCACCACCTGAATGCGACTGTGATCCAGGGCTTGCCAGACATTCATATCAGACAGTAGTTGTTGGCTGCTAGACGACAAGGCATAAATTCGACTGTCCCAAGACAAATCATCATTACAATGGGGGTCTGGATCAAAATTGGGTGCTATGTGCAATAACTTTAAGCCTAACTGGGCTAGTCGCAGCGCAGTTGCTTTACCAGCAATACCGGCACCAATAATAATAAGATCGTAACTGTTCATATTGGAATAATAACTCGCTATGTCATTGAAATGCGGTATCGTCGGCCTTCCCAACGTTGGCAAATCAACTTTGTTCAATGCTCTTACCAAAGCTGGTATTGCAGCAGAAAATTACCCTTTTTGCACGATTGAGCCGAATGTGGGGGTTGTGGAAGTGCCAGATCCTCGTCTGGCCAAACTGGCTGAGATCGTAAAACCTGAAAGGGTTTTGTCAGCGGTTGTTGAATTTGTTGATATTGCTGGCTTGGTAGCTGGGGCATCAAAAGGCGAGGGTTTGGGTAACCAGTTCTTGGCGAACATTCGTGAAACTGATGCAATCACCCATGTGGTGCGTTGTTTTGAAGATGGCAATGTGATCCACGTCGCCGGCAAAGTTGATCCTCTTTCAGATATTGGTGTGATTGATACAGAGTTAGCACTTGCTGACTTGGCAACCGTTGACAAAGCTTTTTCTAGGTATTCAAAGGCAGCTAAATCAGGTAATGACAAAGAGGCGAACGCCTTGGCACCGCTTTTGGCAAAAGTACAGACTCAGTTAAACCAAGCTTTGCCAGTGCGTGCGATGGGTTTAAGTGAAGAAGATTTGGCTTTGTTAAAGCCCTTTTGTTTAATCACCGCCAAGCCCGTGATGTATGTGGCCAACGTTAAAGACGATGGCTTTAAAAACAATCCTCATTTAGAAACAGTTAAAGCTCACGCTGCCAAAGAAAATGCCCCTGTCGTGGCAGTTTGCGCAGCCATTGAGGCAGAAATTGCAGAGTTGGAAGATGAAGATAAAAAAGCATTCTTAAGTGACATGGGCATGGAAGAGCCTGGCTTGGATCGTGTGATTCGGGCTGGATTTAACCTGCTTGGGTTGCAAACTTACTTCACCGCCGGCGTCAAAGAAGTTCGTGCTTGGACAATTCATGTGGGTGACACAGCGCCTCAAGCAGCGGGCGTGATTCACACTGACTTTGAACGTGGCTTTATTCGTGCTCAAACCATTTCTTATGATGACTTCATCTCACTTAAAGGGGAGTCGGGTGCCAAGGAAGCTGGCAAGATGAGGGCCGAGGGCAAGGAGTATGTAGTCAAAGATGGTGACGTGTTGAATTTCTTGTTCAACGTTTAAATGTTTAGTCGTTGACAAGGAATATGAAATGACCAGCCCTGTCATCAGAGTTGTTCATAGCCGTGCCAAGGACGGTTGTCATGCTGCTTATGAAGCTTTGATCTTGGGGATGTTTGAGTCAATGAAACATTTCCCTGGGTTTTTGGGCTCTGAATTACTCCCTCCATTAGCGAATACCAATGAGTATCAAGTGATCGTGAAATTTTCTTCACAAAAAGATTTGGATCGCTGGGATATTTCTTCTCAGAGACAAATGTGGCACGCTCGTTTTCG
>JBEIOY010000149.1:0-3388 GCA_040377355.1 Burkholderiaceae bacterium
CTAGCAGTCCAAATGTAAACCGGTATCCCCACGATGATGTTCAAAGGGAATGTGATGCCCAATGAAGTGCCCATGTACAAAGCAGGATTCACTTCAGGCATTGCATGACGCAAGACTGCCGGTACAGCAATGTAGGAAGCGCTGGCCGCAAGAATCATCAATAAGACTGTGTCACCTAAAGCCACACCAAACATCAAACACAAGACCAAAGCTGCCATGGCATGAACTGGTGGCGCTACGAAGCCATATAAAAAGGTGATGGGTGGCTTGCCTTTTAGTTCGCCAATACTTCTGGCTGCAACCAATCCCATATCGAGCAGGAAGAATGCCAACAATCCTTTGAACAAGTCGATTGAAAATGGCGCCATGACTTTGAGCCCAGCATCACCAGAAATGATGCCCACCATCAAAGATCCCAAGAGCAACAATTGACCACCATCGGTGAATGATTCATGAAGAATTTTTCCAATCGGGGTGTGTCCTGTTTTATCGCCAGAACGCTGCTGTCGAATTCTGTTGGCTAACACAATCGCAATGATGATGGCAGGCGATTCCATCAATGCCATCGCAGCGGCCATGTGTCCGCCGTAGGCAATACCATTTTGATCGAGAACTTGAGTGGTTGTAATAAAGGTTACCGCACTCACAGAACCATAAGCCGCAGCGATTGCTGCAGCATCTAATTTATCTAACTTTTGTTTGAGTAAGTTGTAGCCGATCAATGGCACAACAATCGCAAGACCAATCGCCAAACCAAGACTGATGGCAATTTCTGGGGTGAAGCCAGATTGATTGAGGGCAAAACCGCCCTTCAATCCCAATGCCATGAGCAAATAAAGGGATAAAAAACGCGATATTTGCTGAGGAATCTCTAAATTGGAACGCACCAATCCGGCAAAAATGCCGAAGATGAAAAACAGAATGGATGGGTCCAGAAGATTTGTCATGATTTTTTCCTTTAGCCGCCATGATAAAAATGCTTATACATAAAGTAAAATCGTATTTATAATATAAATATATAGATAAAACTCTATGACCACATTGATAAGCCAACACACATGAACATCACTTTCAGACAATTGCGTCTTTTCTTGGCCCTTGCAGACTCAGGTAGCGTCAGCGCCGCCGCTAGAGCTCTTCATGTCACCCAACCCACTGCTTCGATGCAGTTAAAGGAAATCACAAATGCCGTCGGCTTGCCTTTGTATGAGGTGGTGTCGAGAAAGGTGTATCTGACCGAAATGGGCCAAGAGTTGGCGAGATGTGCCAGAGCCATTGTGGGTGAATGGGAAAACTTTGAGCAACAAGCCGATGGCTTAAAGGGTTTTACCAGAGGAAAACTCAAAGTGGCAGTGGTCAGCACCGCCAAATATTTCATCCCAAGATTGTTGGGAACTTTTTGTGCCAAATACCCAGACCTTGATATTTCTTTAGAGGTCTTAAATCGTGATGGCGTAGTGAAGCGTCTAGAAGAAAACTTAGACGATCTTTATATCATGTCTCAACCGCCCTTAAACCTGGATATCGAAGATGAAATCTTCATGCCCAATCCACTGGTGTTAGTTGCTCCAAAACATTCGCCTTTGGCCAAGAAAAAACTGATCAATATTGCAAGTCTGAAAGACGAGCAATTTATTTTTAGAGAAAAAGGTTCTGGCACCAGAATGGCAGTCGATGCTCACTTCAAGAAATTGAAGTTCAAACCAGATGTGCGCTTAGAGCTTGGTAGCAATGAAGCGATCAAAGAGGCTGTGATTGGCGGTTTGGGTTTAGCAGTTTTATCAAAGTACTCATTGAGTGAGGTCAGCACTCAAAATGAAGTGGCGATCTTGCGCTGCGCAGGCTTTCCGATTGAAACGAGTTGGCACATCGTCAGACCCAAAGGCAAAAAGTTGTCGCCAATCGCCAGCATTTTCAAGAAACATTTATCGGACCAAGCGAAGGCTTGGAGGTAGAAAGCGCACCCTTGATCAACAAGAGCCTTTTGGGTTCTCGCTGATGAAGAATGAATTTACTGAGCAATCAACTTGGCATCTTTGAGCTTAGGCTCTAATGCATGACCCTTGCGGGCACGATTGGCTGAGAATGATTTCAGAGTTTTTGCATCCAACGCAGCTTCAGTCGGCTTACCTGCTCTTCCTAGTCCAGATATGATTGCACCCGCTGATCCAACTGCGATGGCCGATTGAAGACGCTCTGCTTTATCAAGGTCCATCAAGATCACGCCTTTACCACCCGTTGGTAAACGCTTCAAATCATCCAATGAGAAGACCAAAAGTCGTCCATTTTCAGACAAGCAAGCTACTTGCTTCATTCCTTCTTGAACTTTGGCTGGTGCCAATGGGGCATCTCCTGGCGCGAATTTAGCATCCACACCCACGAATGATTTGCCCGCTTTGTTGCGCGTCGTCATATCTGCAACATTAGCCAAGAAGCCATTGCCCGATCTCATCGACAACAAGAGCAAGTCGTCATTGTGTCCAGCGTAGTAAGCCACCATCTGAGTACCAGCTGCTAAGTTCACAAACCCAGTTAATGGTGACCCATCACCTCTGGCGCCTGGTAAATCTGACACAGGCACGGTGTACACGCGGCCATTGCTACCAAAACCAAGAACGACATCGGTGGTGCGGCACTCAAAGGTGCCATACATACCATCGCCAGCCTTGAAACTAAATTGCTGTGGATCGTGCTCATGACCTTGACGAGCTCTAACCCAACCACGCTGAGAAACAATCACTGTGACTGGCTCATCAATCACTTTGGTTTCAGCAATCGCCTTCTTCTCTTCTTGGATCATGGTGCGGCGCTCATCACCGAAAGCCTTCATATCAGCTTCAATTTCTTTGATGATGCGCTTGCGCATATTGCTATCGCTACCCAAGATGCTTTCTAAATCTTCTTTTTCACCCTTGAGCTCTTTGAGTTCTTGTTCAATCTTGATGGCTTCTAATCTTGCTAATTGGCGCAAGCGAATCTCTAGAATATCTTCGGCTTGACGCTCAGAAAGTTTGTACGCTGTCATCAAATCAGCTTTAGGCTCATCACTGCCGCGAATGATTTTGATGACTTTATCAATATTGAGAAGAACTAATTGACGTCCTTCTAGGATATGCATGCGGTCATTGACCTTGGTCAAGCGATACTGGGTTCTGCGGGTCACTGTTGCAACACGGAACTCAATCCACTCACTCAGAATTTCGCCAAGACCTTTTTGACGTGGGCGGCCATCATTGCCAATCATCACCAAGTTGATTGGTGCATTAGACTCAAGTGAGGTATGAGCCAACAAAGTAGTGACAAATTCATTCACATCGATGTTTTTAGTCTTTGGCTCAAACACCAAACGAACGGCGGCGTCTTTGCTTGATTCATCGCGCACAGAGTC
>JBEIOY010000228.1:0-1644 GCA_040377355.1 Burkholderiaceae bacterium
TCATTGGGGGCTAATAAAAAGTCAGGGTTGCTGGGTTTGCCAAAGGCCTCATTGCCAAGGGCAAAGGTTTCGTAGATCAAAACCCCTTGAGAATTCAATAAATTAGGCAATTTTTGCAAAAAAGGACGATAAAGGTAATTGGTCACAATCACCGCGTCAAATGGGCCTAAATGGCCCAGGGACCAGGCATCGGTTTCTAAATCAATGGCTTCGGTTTGAATCGCTAAATCAGGGTGATTGCTCTTGATTTGCTGCAAAGATGCCAAATCTCGGTCAATTGCCATCACCTGAAAGCCTTGTTTGGCTAACCAAACCGCATGGCGACCACTGCCACAGGCATAGTCCAAGACACGTCCACCGACTTTGATCTTCGATGCGTGAGTTTGTACCCAGTCAGAAGCTGGGACATTCAACTCTTGGTGCGACTTAACTGTAATCAAGTCCCATGGCCTCGCGCACATCGCGCATCGTTTCTTGAGCAGACTTGCGAGCTTTATCGCAGCCATCAGCGATGATGGCGCGCAATAAGCTTGGGTCATCAAGATAGACTTGAGCACGTTCCATCATGGGTTGCTGTTCTTTTAAGATCGCATCAATCACGGGTTGTTTGCATTCCAAACAACCAATGCCAGCGCTCTTACAACCTTTTTCCGCCCAAGCTTTGGTTTCATTGCTAGAGTAAACGGCGTGCAATTGCCATACCGGACAACGCGCAGGATCACCCACATCGGTTTTTCGAATGCGGGCTGGATCAGTTGGCATGGTTTTGATTTTTTTCTCAACAGATGCCGCGTCTTCACGCAAGGTAATCGTGTTGCCATAAGACTTGGACATTTTTTGGCCATCCAAACCAGGCATGCGAGATTCTTTTGTCAAAAGAGCTTGTGGCTCAGCCAAGATGATTTTTCTTGAGCCTTCTAAGTAACCGAATAAACGCTCACGATCACCCATCGATAAACTTTGTGCATCAGCCAATACCGCGTGGGCTTGCTCCAGTGCTTCTTCATGACCTTTTTCTTGATATTCAGTTCTGAGTTCTAGGTATAACTTGGTGCGCTTGCTGCCTAATTTTTTAGCTGCTTCCAAGGCTTTTTCTTCAAAGCCTGGTTCGCGACCATACAAGTGATTAAAACGACGCGCCACTTCACGGGTCATTTCCACGTGAGGCACTTGATCGTCACCCACTGGCACGTGTTGTGCGCGGTAGATCAAGATGTCTGCAGCTTGTAGCAAAGGGTAGCCCAAGAAACCATACGTCTGAAGATCTTTTTCTTTGAGCTTTTCAATTTGATCTTTGTAGGTTGGTACACGTTCCAACCAACCCAAAGGCGTGCCCATGGATAGCAAGAGGAATAGTTCTGCGTGTTCTGGCACTTTGCTCTGAATGAACAAGGTGGCCTGAGTTGGATCAACACCTGCCGCTAACCAATCGATGACCATGTCCCAAACGGATTTTTCAATCACATCAGGTGTTTCGTAGTGCGTGGTCAAAGCATGCCAATCAGCCACAAAGAAATAGCATGGGTATTCAGCTTGAAGCTTTAACCAATTTTTAAGAACACCGTGATAGTGACCTAAGTGCAGAGCGCCGGTTGGGCGCATACCTGATAAAACTCGTTCAGAAAACATATATCTCTTATTGAA
>JBEIOY010000156.1:0-3237 GCA_040377355.1 Burkholderiaceae bacterium
CAACCAGGTGTAAAGGCAGAAAAGTAAAACCAATACAAATAAGAAACCTAAAAATTTTTTCATGCTTACTCCGGGGTTGGGTCGTGCCAAGTTGGGTACTTTTGCATCACACTTAAAAATAAAGGCGACTCAAGGTGTGCATTTAACCACTGTTTTAAAAAATTCAAGTCTGATTGATCAATCCACTCTGGATTAACCATTGAAAACTGACGAACAAATGGAAATATCGCTATATCAGCCAAACTCATCTTTGGTCCCAACAAATAAGCATTTTTCTTTAGCTGTTCATTGATTGGGTCTAAAAATGATGTTGTTGCTTGGGTCAAAGTCTCTTCAAGAGAAATATCTGGGTATCTATTGGGATATTTGTATTGATCTAATAACTTTTTAAACGGGCCATCATTCTTCTCGACCCATTCATCAATGACGGATTCTGTCTCTGCGGAAAGCCACTGGTCTGGATCAGACTGCTTTAAGGCCCATTTCATGATGTCGTAACTTTGCTCAATCACAAGACCATCACCCTGAAAGACTGGGACAGTTCCTTTGAGCGAGATTGCCAACAAAGAGGCGGGCTTTTCTCTTAAAGAAATTTCTCGTATTTCAACAGCAATGCCTGCATAAGCCAGGGCCATTCTTGCACGCATGGCATAAGGGCACCTTCTGTACGAGTAAAGAACGTTGGAGGCCATCAATTGTTTAAGTAAGCCATTTCTAACATTTTTACCAAGGCATAAACACTTTGATTGGCTGGAGTTGGAATCTGATGAGCCATACCACACCGAACAATGTACCCATTTAAAAAATCAATTTCTGTTTTTTTATGCTTCATCAAATCTTGGGCAGTAGAAGACTTTTGTTTTGCCATGGTTTTAGCAATTTGTTCATTTGCCAAAATTGCTTGCTCAAGGCTGATGTTAATGCCTTCTTTTTCTGCGACAGCTAAAAACTCTTTGATGATCTGATCTATAAGATCATTGATGTGCTTTGACTGAACCATCTGTCCGTATTCAATTTGCCCTATGCCGGAAATCGCGTTGTAACTGCAATTCACCAAAAACTTTAACCACATGTCATATTTGATATTTGCAGAAATGCTGCAAGGGACGGTGCCGCTATTCAAGAACTCTTGAAGTGTGTTGAGTTGTTCAAAGCAAATTTTGCGAGCCTCAGGGTCTCCAATCACCAACTCGCCCCTGCCAAAATGCTTCACGTGACCAGGGCCCGCCACCCCAGTTGCAACATAAACAACTGCGGGATAAGTGGGATTTGAAAGCACCGTTTTTATACGCTCACAGTTATCAACGCCATTTTGAAGGCTCAATATGATTGAGTCTTCCGATAAATAAGGCTTGATTTCTTTGGCAACAGACTCTGTGTCTGGCGATTTTACGCAAAACAAAATAAGGTCCGCCTCAGCGATTGCCTCATATTGAGTGCTGGCCTTGACTAAAACATGCTCTTGAAAAGACTGGCACTCCATATACAGGCCATTTTCTTGAATAGCCTTTACGTGCTCATTGCGTGCTATCAACGTAACAACGTGACCGGCCCTCGCCAGAAGTCCGCCAAAGTAACTTCCAACAGCTCCTGCACCAACAACTGCTACTGTTGATATTCTATTTTTCATCATTTAATTTTACGCCTTTGGGCTCCCAGTTTTTGAAAGGCATTGGGATAGGCCAAATTCCTTAAACTTAAATACTGCCGAATGCTCCACGATTAAAATCATTGATTGCTTGATTGATTTGTTCACGGGTATTCATCACAAAAGGACCATGCCCGACGATGGGCTCGTCAATGGGTTCGCCACTTAATAGCAACGCCACCGAATCTTCAAGGGCTTTGATTTTGATGTCTTCGCCGTCTTGACTGAACATCAGCATCTTAGCGTCCTTTGCAATAACTCCAGGATCAACAGTGCTCTCAAGCGCCCCACGTAAAACTACGACAGAGGTATTCCAACCACTGGCTGCTGACAAAACAAGCTCTTCGCCTTTTTTCAAACGAATATCAAACACATTCATGGAGGTAAAGGTTTTTGCGGGGCCCATTTGCCCTTCATACTCACCAGCAATGACTCTGATCGATCCTCTAGCGTTCGATAATTCAATCTCTGGAATGCTCTGATTTAATATTTCCTGATAAGCAGGAGCAGTCATTTTGTGCGTTGCGGGCAAATTCACCCACAATTGAACCATTTGTAAAATTCCGCCTTGCTTAGCAAAATCCTCCGAATGAAATTCTTGATGCAGGATGCCTGAGCCAGCGGTCATCCACTGCACCTCTCCTGGGCCAATCGTTCCCCCTTGACCAGTTGAGTCTTTATGAGAAACCCCTCCCTCGTAAACAATGGTGACGGTCTCAAAACCACGGTGAGGATGAGTACCAACCCCTTTGC
The DNA here is from genome assembly GCA_040377355.1 of Burkholderiaceae bacterium. GTDB lineage: Bacteria > Pseudomonadota > Gammaproteobacteria > Burkholderiales > Burkholderiaceae > Polynucleobacter. The sequence continues at coordinate 2,402 of JBEIOY010000156.1, forward strand.
GCTCAGTTGTTGCAGAAAACTCAGCTGGGCCAATCAAATCCAGCATCAAAAATGGGCTCATCTCCTTGCCCAACTGCTGATAAAAAAATAAAGTGCGGACCGGAAAACCATTACCGACCCAATGGCCCTGATCATTACCCTGGATACCAAGAAGACGCTTCATTTTGATTGACCCTAACTCGTTTATTTGTTTAATCTTATCTAACCATCTTAATCACTATCTAAAATATTTTCAGACGCACTGCATAATAAGAATATCCTCTATTCTTTTACAAACAAAAGATAAGTCATTAAGTTATGTTTAGCGCCCCGACCCTCAGCTTTTTTCAAGAAATCATTGAATTGATTGGGATCTTTTCCTTTGCTGCCTCAGGGCTCATTGCTGGCCTACGGAAAAAATTAGACTTGGTGGGTGTCAGCATTGTGGCTGGCTTAACCGCTTTCGGGGGCGGCACATTAAGAGATATTCTTTTAGATCGCAGACCTTTCTTTTGGGTTGAGCATTCTTATTGGCTTTGGGTCATCATTGCACTGACCATTGTTAGCATTTGGTTCATTAAGAACAAACACATTGCCTACACAGAAAAAATGATTCAATTGCCCGATGCCATGGGTCTTGCCTTGGCAACGGTCCTGGGCACGCAGATTGCGCTTCAATTTGATATGCCCGTGGTTGTGGCGATTTTGCTAGGTGTTATTTCTGCAACTTTTGGCGGCGCTCTTCGTGACATTGTGTGCGGAGAAATTCCTCAGCTCTTCTATGACAACCGCCCCTATGCAGTGATTGCTTTTGCTGGAAGTGGTCTGTACATTCTGCTGAGCACCTACTTATTAGA
>JBEIOY010000111.1:0-4866 GCA_040377355.1 Burkholderiaceae bacterium
CATCAAGTCAGCCAAGGAACATTATTTCGCTCCAGAGGAAATCATTCTTGATCCCAGTCATGGAGAGGTGAAGCAATTATTTTTCCTTCGTCAGGGCACTGTTATTTCAAGACGAGGTATGGCCAATGAAGCGGGTGGAGCGCATGAGATTGAGGCGGGTGAACTATTCCCTGTGAGTGCTGCTGTAGCAGGTCGAGCTGTGACAGCGACGTATGCAGCTCTGGGCGATTGTTTTTGTCTGAGAATTTCTGTCGACACCATGAAGGAGTTGGCCAATTTATCTAGCACTTTTGCTGATTACTTGAGTTTGCGGATCTTGAAATTTTTGGAGCAGTCTCGCCAAGTTCTTCAAAGAACGTATGCCTCACAAATTTTTTCAGAACAATCTTTAGAGACACCTCTTGGGCAATTGCCTCGTAAAAAGCCTTTGTTTGTTTCACCAGACACTTCGATCAAAGACGCTTTGACTCAAATGCATGAGCGACGTGTTGGCTCAATTTTGGTTAGCAACGAACAGGATGGCTTATTGGGTATTTTGACACGCTACGATATTTTGGGGCGCGTGACCATTCCTCAGGTCAGTCTTGATAGACCTATCAAAGATGTGATGACCACCGGAGTTAAAGCGTTGACCATCACTCATACGGCGCAAGACGCTGCTTTGATGATGTCTAAGTTTGGCATTCGTCATGTACCGGTTGTCGATGATAAGGAGATTGTGAACATCATCTCTGAGCGAGATCTATTCGCTGCTCAGCGCCTGTCTTTGAAAAATATCAGCACCTCGATTCGATCAGCACCTGATCTATCAGACATGATTGTTTGCGCACAAGACATCAGGAAGTTTGCGAAAAATTTGATTGGTCAAGGGGTTCAGGCAAGACAGTTGACGACCTTGATCAGTTATTTGAATGATGTGGTTTGCGAAAGATTGGTGGAGCTCAACGCCAAAAAACATAACTTGGATTTGAAAGAGTTTGCTTGGATCGCTTTGGGATCCGAGGGTCGATCTGAACAAACCATTGCCACCGATCAAGACAATGCCTTGGTGTTTTCAGGGCAGGCCACGGATGCAGTTCGAGATAAGTATTTGAAATTCGCGCTGGATGTGAATCAAGCCTTGGACGCCTGCGGCTATCCTTTGTGCAAGGGCAATGTGATGGCGAGTAACCCAAAGATTTGCCTGAGTGAAGCTGAATGGTTAGAGCGATTCTCGAACTGGATAGAGCAAGGCACGCCTGAAGATCTTTTGAATGCGAGCATTTATTTTGATTTCCGTTTGGTAGCAGGTAATCCTGATTTGCTGGTAGAAATGAAAAATATCGTGATGCAAAAAGCCAAAGCCATTCCACGCTTCATCAAGTTATTAGCTGATAACTCATTGAGTAGAAAAGTTCCCATCAGCTGGCATGGCGGGATTGACACGATCAAGATTGAAGATAAGGAATGCATTGATTTAAAACTTCATGGCACCGCCATTTTGGTCGATGCTGCCCGCATCTACTCCTTGGCCCATGGCATAAGTGACACAAACACCAGAGATCGATTGATTGCAGTGGGCCTTGCTCTGGGTATTCCAGAGCGTGAATATTTGGCCTGGGTGTCGGCTTTTGAATTTCTTCAAATGTTACGTTTATCCGTGCAAATTGATTCTCATCCAATTGGTGGAAATTTCAATGCGCTCGAGTTGAGTAGCTTGAACAACATTGATCGCAGAATTTTGAAGGAGTCTCTGAGAGCCACCAGGGATCTACAACAGCGCATTGAATTAGATTACGGTCGTTAAGATGCTCTGGTTAAAGCGTTTATTTGGGCGAGCCCCGAACATCAATCAAAATCGCTGGGTGGTTTTGGATGTTGAAACCAGTGGCTTGGATCCAAGGCAGGACCGCTTATTGGCCATTGCCGCGGTGTGCATACATGTGAATGACGATCAAAGCTTAAAAATTGATATTTTTGATAGCTTTGAAGCTGTCTTGAAGCAAGATTTGGCCTCAGATAAAGACAACATCTTGTTGCATGGCATTGGTGCTCAGGCTCAAATGATGGGGGAGGATCCCCAACAGGTATTGCGAAATTTCGAGCATTGGGTGGGGGATGCCCCTTTGTTGGCCTTTCATGCAGCTTTTGACGAGTCGATGATTCAAAGAGCCTATCAATATCAGCTTGGGTATAAGCTTAAAAATACCTGGATTGACGTTGAGCCCTTGGTTTCAGCCTCTTATCCTGAGGTGAAGGCCAGATCCCTGGATCAATGGATGGAGCATTTGGGGATTGAGTGTGCAGTGCGTCATCAAGCGGCAGCTGATACCTTCGCAACCGCTGAATTAATGCTCCAAATTTGGCCCAAACTCAAACCTTTGGCCCCGACGATTGATTTAATTGAAAAATTGGCCCGAGAGTCCCGTTGGTTGCCCCGAAACTGAGTTTATAGACCCCACAGCGTACCTGTAAGTTTCGCTTAAGAAATTGATTTATATAAGAAAAATAGGGTAATTACGTATTCTCTCTTTACCCAAAGAAATCCATAGTACGCATGTTGATAGAAATGCCCCAAATAGGGGTGTAAATCCTTGAGGTAAGAATTTGATTCAGTTTTTGAATGTGTTGCAGTTGGTTTTGTATATCGGTGGTTTGGCTTTAGTAGGTCAAGCAATTCTTTATGCGATTGTTGGTAACAAAAGAGAAACCAATATGTTTTATCAATTGTTTGTGGTCTTGAATAAACCTTGGACATCGGTAGCCAAGTTAATTTCTCCAAAAATGGTTGCAGAGCGACATATTCCAGTCGTGGCTTTTTGTGTTGTTTCAGTTATGTATATCGCAGTGACTCTAGCCAAAATTGAGCACTGCGTATCGATAGGGATGGTTGGTTGTAGATGATAAAAATTGATCTTAAATGGCAGTTGCATAAGTGGCGAGCAATCACATTCATTGTGCTTGGCCGTAAGTCTTGGGCAACTGAAACATTTGAAGACATGTTGGCTGACTACCCAAATGATGCTTATGCATTAGGTAGCCTGGCACATCTTTATGCGGAAGCTGGCAATAAGCAAGCTTCTATCAATATGTATAAAAAATTAGTGGCCAAGCCAGATGCTCCCGCATTTGCTTGGTACAACCTCGGTTTTCAACAGGAAGAAATGAAGCAGGTTGCTGATGCTGAGTTTAGTTTCCGTCGCGCTCTTGAATTAGATGAAAAATTGGACATGGCCTGGTATGGCCTAGGTCTGGTCCTAATTCAGCAGCAGCGCTTTGAAGAGGCTATTAAAGCCCTTAAGCGCAACACCCAATTGCAGCCTATGAGTCCTTACGCTTGGTATCAATTAGCGCGAGTTCATATGGATCGTCAGCAACCTGAAGAGGCGGTGAAGATTATTCGCCACCTCAAAGGGTTTGAGCCTAAATTTGCCGCTCAATTAGAGCGGGAAACTGGGCTTGAAGTGAAAGCTTCTTGACAAAACGCGGTTCGGTTGCAAGCTGGAAGTGAAATTCTGGTGGATCGCAAAGGGTTCCGGGGAAACCTGGTTTTAAAGTAACAACGAGGAGAAACTGTTATGCAATTAACGGAATCGCATCGCCAGTATTGGGCAAAAAACCTAAGAGTCACAGCAATTTTGTTGGCTATTTGGTTTGTTGTCACTTACGTGGTCGCTTACATGGCTCGTGACCTAAGCTTCACATTCTTTGGCTGGCCTTTCAGCTTCTGGATGGGTGCTCAAGGCTCATTGATAGTTTACGTATTAATTATTGTCTACTATGCTCATTACATGAACAATCTAGACAAAGAGCACGGTTGTGCTGAAGAAGAGGAGGACTGATCATGGCTGGAATGACTCCTGATAGCGGTAGTGGTAGCACATTCGGTGGTGCTAATACTTCGAACGCCGCATTTAAAAAACAACTTAACAAGGTTTACGCCTGGTACGTTGGTGGTTTCGTTTCATTTGTAGTGGTTCTTGGAATCGCAGAACAAATGGGCTTAACTCGCCAATACATCGGCTACGCCTTCCTTGCAGCTACAGTATTGCTCTATGCTGGTATCGGTTTTATGAGCCGTACAAACGATGCTGCTGAGTACTATGTAGCGGGTCGACGCGTTCCTGCTTTATATAACGGTATGGCGACAGGTGCTGACTGGATGTCTGCAGCTTCCTTTATCGGTATGGCTGGTACTTTGTACCTAACTGGTTACAGCGGTCTTGCCTTCATCATGGGTTGGACAGGCGGTTACTGTTTGGTTGCCTTGTTCCTTGCACCATATCTACGTAAGTTTGGTCAGTTCACTATTCCTGACTTCTTAGGTGCTCGTTATGAAGGTAACTTGCCACGCTTCCTAGGTATCGTTGCTGCGATCTTATGTTCGTTTGTTTACGTTGTTGCCCAGATCTACGGTGTAGGTTTGATCACAACACGTTTGACAGGCGTTTCATTTGAGCTTGGCATCTTCTTAGGCTTGGCCGGTATTTTGGTTTGCTCATTCTTGGGTGGTATGAAAGCTGTTACTTGGACTCAAGTAGCCCAGTACATCATCTTGATCATCGCTTACATGATTCCTGTGGTTTGGTTGTCAGTGAAACAAACTGGTTTCCCAATCCCTCAAATCGTTTACGGCTACCAGCTTGAAAAAGTGACAGCTCGTGAAGCAGAATTGATCAAGGATCCAAAAGAGCTAGAAGTTATTGCGATTTTCAAAGAGCGTGCAGATGCTTTAGGTGCAAAACTTAAAGATATCCCAGCCGCTCTAGCTGCTGACAAAGCTGCTGCAGAGAAGAAAGTGGCTGATCTAAAAGCTGCTAACGCTCCTGCTGCTGATTTGGCTGCTGCTGAAAAAGCATTGGCTGCTGTTCCTAAAGACGAAGCGGC
>JBEIOY010000172.1:0-2906 GCA_040377355.1 Burkholderiaceae bacterium
GAAGAAGTGATTCGCGAGCATCCAGTGATGTTGAACCGTGCGCCAACATTGCACCGCTTAGGTATTCAAGCGTTTGAGCCAATGTTGATCGAAGGTAAAGCTATTCAGTTGCACCCACTCGTTTGCGCGGCATTCAACGCCGACTTCGACGGTGACCAAATGGCTGTTCACGTTCCATTGTCCTTGGAAGCGCAGATGGAGGCTCGCACATTGATGTTGGCTTCAAACAACATCTTGTTCCCAGCCAACGGTGAACCTTCAATTGTTCCATCTCAAGATATTGTTTTAGGCTTGTACTACACAACACGCGAAGCTATCAATGCTAAGGGTGAAGGTATGACATTTGCCGATATCAGCGAAGTTATTCGTGCATACGAAAACAAGCAAGTTGAATTGGCAACACGCGTTGCAGTTCGTATCACTGAATATGATTTAGTTGATAAAGAAGCAGAAGGCGATGCACGCTTTGTTAAAAAAGTGACTTTGCGTCACACAACTGTTGGTCGTGCAATGCTGTCAGAGATTTTGCCTAAAGGCATGGCATTTGACAGCATTAATAAAGCGCTTAAAAAGAAAGAAATTTCTCGCTTGATTAACCTGTCATTCCGTCGCTGCGGTTTAAGAGAAACAGTTATTTTTGCTGACAAACTATTGCAGGCCGGTTTCCGTTTAGCAACTCGCGCTGGTATCTCGATTGCGATTGATGACATGTTGATTCCAGCTCAGAAAGAAACAATCATTGCTGAGGCGGCTGGCAAAGTTAAAGAGTATGACAAGCAATTTATGTCAGGCTTAGTGACTAACCAAGAACGTTATAACAACGTGGTTGATATTTGGGGTGCCGCTGGTGATCAGGTTGGCAAGGCCATGATGGAGCAGTTGTCACAAGAAAACGTTGTTGATCGTCACGGCAAGACAGTCAAGCAAGAATCTTTCAACGCAATTTACATGATGGCTGACTCTGGTGCACGTGGTTCTGCTGCCCAGATTCGTCAGTTGGCTGGTATGCGCGGTTTGATGGCTAAGCCAGACGGCTCAATCATTGAAACGCCTATTACTGCTAACTTCCGTGAAGGCTTGAACGTTCTTCAGTACTTCATTTCAACACACGGCGCTCGTAAAGGTTTGGCTGATACTGCATTGAAGACAGCTAACTCTGGTTACTTGACTCGTCGCTTGGTAGATGTGACTCAAGACTTAGTAGTGCTTGATGATGACTGCGGTACAACGAATGGCGTTTCTATGAAAGCCTTGGTTGAGGGCGGTGAAGTCATCGAGCAGTTGAGCGATCGTATCTTGGGCCGTGTATGTATTGGTGACGTTGTTAATCCAGACACACAAGAAACAATCATTGTTGACGGCACGATGTTGACAGAAGATGATGTTGAGTTGATTGACTCATTGGGCATCGATGAAGTTAAAGTGCGTACACCATTGTCATGCGCAACTCGTTTTGGCCTATGTGCAAAATGTTATGGCCGTGACTTGGGTCGTGGCGTGATGGTTAACTCTGGTGAGGCAGTCGGTGTGATTGCTGCTCAATCAATTGGTGAGCCAGGTACACAGTTAACAATGCGTACATTCCACATCGGTGGTGCTGCGTCACGTGCTGCTGTTGCGAATAACGTTGAAGCAAAGTCAAACGGTATTTTGCGCTTCACACCAACCATGCGTTTTGTAAAGAATGCCAAAGGTGATCAGATTGTTATTTCTCGCTCAGGCGAAGCCTTGATCACTGATGACAATAGTCGTGAGCGTGAGCGTCACAAGGTTCCATATGGCGCAACATTGACGCTCAAAGAAGGCGCTACCATCAAGGCCGGCGCAACTTTGGCTACATGGGATCCGTTGACTCGTCCAATCATTACTGAGTACTCAGGCGTGGTTCGCTTCGAAAACGTTGAAGAAGGCGTAACAGTTGCTAAGCAGGTTGACGAAGTAACTGGCTTGTCTACATTGGTGGTGATTGATGGTAAGCGTCGCAGTGCGGCATCAAAGGGTGTTCGCCCAATGATTCGTTTGTATGACGCTGCTGGTGCGGAGGTTCTTATCTCTGGCACAGATCACCCAGTAACCATTGGTTTGCAAGTAGGCGCCTTGATCACTGTTAAAGATGGTCAAACAGTGCACGTTGGTGAAGTGTTGGCGCGTATTCCAATTGAAGCGCAAAAGACACGAGACATCACGGGTGGTTTGCCACGTGTGGCAGAACTATTCGAAGCTCGTTCACCAAAAGATGCAGCGATCTTGGCGAAAGTTACAGGAACCGTTTCCTTCGGTAAAGAAACAAAAGGTAAGCAACGTCTAGTTATCACTGACATGGACGGCGAATCTCATGAGTTCTTGATCCCGAAAGAAAAGCAAATCTTGGTTCACGACGGTCAAGTGGTGAATAAAGGTGAAATGATTGTTGAGGGCCCTGCTGATCCACACGATATTCTTCGCTTGAAGGGTATTGAAGAGTTGGCAACCTACATCGTTGATGAAGTTCAAGACGTTTATCGTTTGCAAGGCGTGAAAATTAACGACAAGCACATTGAAGTAATTGTTCGTCAAATGTTGCGCCGCGTTCAAATCACGGATGCAGCTGAGACGAAATTCATCACTGGTGAACAAGTTGAAAGATCAGACATGTTGGATGAAAACGACCGCATGATTGCGGAAGGTAAGCGTCCAGCGTTGTATGACAACGTTCTATTGGGTATTACAAAAGCATCATTGTCTACAGACAGCTTCATTTCGGCTGCTTCCTTCCAGGAAACAACGAGAGTTCTTACTGAAGCCGCCATTATGGGCAAAGTTGATACGCTTCGTGGCCTCAAAGAAAACGTCATCATTGGTCGACTCATTCCTGCCGGTACCGGTTTGGCCTACCGTCGCGCACGTAAAGTACGCGAACAGTTGGA